>JBJMGJ010000510.1:0-3427 GCA_045807965.1 Bryobacteraceae bacterium
ACTTTTTCGGTAGATCCTCGCGCATGGTTCTCGCAAAAGAGCGGCAGTACGGGCACTGGAAATCGCTGAAAACGACGAGTGTGATCTTAGCGCTTGCCGGTCCGAAGGAAGGACCACTGGTCGGCAGGTGCAGCAGTGTATCGAGCCAGGGTGATTCGCTCAGATTCCACAAGGACCCATTAGTGAACTGCTGACCGTCGGCGCTGACGAAATACACCTTGTCTATGGCTTGCTGGCCGAGGGTCAAGTGAACCACTACCCGCGACAGGCCCTTAAATTCGCTGGTCGTGGGATCTTCGATCACCATCTTCACCACCGGCGTGTAGCCTTCCGTGTAGCGGATAAACGCCTCCAACCGGCTTTTGTCGATGCTTACCGGAGCCGGATCAGCGCCCGCCGGCGTTGAAATGGCCAAGGCAATCACGAGGAGGGCGGCAGAGATGAATTGGCGCAGCATTCACCCACAAGTGTAGGGTACGTACGGCGGGTCCGTTGCCCGAGATAATGCTGAGCTCCCGCCCAATGTGGTAGATTGCCTACTACTATGGCCAGAGGTCCGAACGACAGAAAAGAAAGGCTCGAGTTGGCTTACGGGTCTCTCCATTTGCTGGTGCTTCGAACCCTGGTTTGGGGGCCGACTCACGGGCACGGAATAGCCAAATCGATTGAGCGGACCTCCGACGACGTTTTCCGCGTCGACCACGGCTCCTTGTATCCGGCGTTGCAGCGCTTGCTTCAGGAGGGTTGGATCCGGTCCGAATGGGGTGTCACCGAGAACAAGCAGCGGGCGAAGTATTACCATCTGACACCCAGTGGACGGAAGAAGTTGGCCGCCGAGACCTCTCGATGGGAGCGGTTCGCCCGGGCCGTGGCCGGTGTATTGAGAACAGCGGATGAGAGGAACGAATAGCCATGTTTCTGCGGCGTCAGTTCTCCAAGGTTCTTCGACCGTTCACAGCAAGACACCAAGAGGATCTTGCGGAAGAGATTGCCGTTCATCTTGAAATCGAGAAGCAGGAGAACATGCAGAACGGCATGTCGGAGGAAGAAGCTCGGTACGCCGCGCTGCGCAAATTTGGCAACGTGTCGGCAGTGAAGGAGGAGAGCCGTCGGGAATGGAATTGGGATTGGGCGGATCGGTGCGTTCAGGACCTTCGCTACGCAAGCGTCAGTTTGCGACGGAATCCACTATTCGCTTTTTCGGCCATGATGATACTCGCTCTGGGCTTAACGGCGGTAACAACCGTGTTCAGCATTGTAGATGCGGTTCTTCTGCGACCGTCTTCGTTCGCCGAACCTGATTCAATCACGACGGTGCAGCAATGGCGTGACGATCAAGGATGGAGCGCGATCCCGCCGTCCGTCTATGCTCAACTACGTGACCGGCACGATCTATTCCAGCGTGTTGTCGCGCAGAGGCGGGCCACATACACCATCACGAATGTACCGGTGCCCGACCAGCTTTTTGGCGGGGCCGTCACGGGCAATCTTTTTTCGATTCTCCCCGTGAAGCCTCTTTTCGGACGTATGCTCCAACCGAGCGATGATTCCCCCTCCAGCCCGCCAGTGATGTTGCTGGGTTATCGGGGTTGGCAGCACTTATTCGCAGGGGATCCAAACGTGCTCGGGCGAGCAGCCGAAGTGGATGGCCGTGCCACCACCATCGTTGGTGTTATGCCGGAAAGCTTCATCATGCCTGGCAGGCCAGCAGAGCTTTGGTTGCCTTTAGGCTTGACCGCCGCAGATCTGAGCGAGAGAAACGGTCAATGGGTGGAAACGCTCGGCCAACTGAAACCGGGCGTTTTTTTGCGCAGCGCATCAGCTGCTTTGGACTTATTGGCCGCGGCTTGGAACAGACAAGGTGACACGAACAGCGGGAAATTACGGCTTCGAGTCGTAAGATGGCGGCCAGACGATCACCCGACAAGAAACACAATTCTTTGGGTCACGTTCGGAACCGTCTTGGGGCTTCTGGCCATAGGCTGCACGAACGTATCGAGTCTGTTCCTGGCAAGAGGAATCAGCCGCAGGCGAGATTATGCGATCCGGATCGCGACAGGAGCAAGCAATGGACGTTTGATTCGGCAGTGCTTGCTCGAAGCACTCCTGCTGTCCTTCTTGGGTTTGGCGATAAGTCTTATCTTCTCGGCGAGTCTCATTCACTTCTTGCGGGAGTCGATCAATGGCGCTGCCCTTGGAATTTCCGATGTCGCTCATGCGAGTATTGATCCGCGCCTGGTGGTGTTCAGCTTTGTGATATCGCTTTTAGCGGCACTTGCTTCGGCGGGCTTGCCGGCCTGGGTGACCGCCTCGCTGGACCTTTCGGAGGGGTTACGGGAAGGCGGCACTCAGGCAGCTACGGGTAAGCGCGTTCGCAAGTTGATGGAGTCTCTGACCGGAATACAGACTGCCATCTGCGTGTTGCTCTTGATCGTCTCGGGCTTACTCGTCAGCAGTCTTGTGCGATTGACCAATGATGATCATGGCATCAGGGCTGATCACGTTCTCACCATGAGATTACCGTCAGGCCCTTGGTTCCGGGGCATGCGTACGGCAGATGAGAAGCTAAAACAGACCAGACGCTATTTGAATCTGCTCGACCGGGTTCAATCGGTTGATGGCGTGGTCTCGGCAGCATTGTCGAGCAGCTTGCCTCTCTCGAACGTGAGCGTTACAACACGCATTCGGACGCCCTCAGAGGCATCAAGAGCAGACAATCCGCTAGTTTTGGTCCGTACCAAAGCCGTGACGGGAGGTTACTTCCAGGTAATGGGTATTCCGCTCGTGGCGGGCCGGTTGTTCCGCCCCACTGACGGGCCCACCCAACCAAAGGTCGCGATCATCAATCAGGCGTTTGCTGACCGGTTCTTCCGCGGCTCAAATCCAGTCGGACGATTCGTTCAAGATGAGAATGGGAGTGATTCCGCGGAAGTGGTCGGCGTGATTCGCAACACTGCTCAGCTGGATCTCGATAAGCCGGCTGAGCCGGAGATGTTCATCAGCTTCAATCAAACTTTGTTGACCCCCTTCCTAACGGGCTTGGTGGTTCGCACGAGTCTCCCGCCCGAAAGTGTCGCTCCGGTTCTGCGAGCCACTATTGCGCAAGAAGATCCGCAGCAGCCGGTTGTAAAGGTGCGTACGCTCCGATCTCTGATCTCCGATAACATCGCGCTAAGCCGGTCGTCGGCCTGGACTCTGTCCGTGTTTGCCGCTATCGCGCTTGCTCTTTCCAGTGCGGGCATCTATGGCGTTGTGTCTTTTGCCACGCTGGCGAGGCAGCGAGATTTCGGCATCCGCCTGTGCCTTGGCGCAACACGAGCTGGAATTTTCAAATCGGCAACTCTCCGTGCGCTTATTCCGGTGTTCATTGGAGTTCTGGCAGGACTGGGCGCGGCGCTTGGCCTGGCCCGGACCGTTTCCGCGGTCT
>JBJMGJ010000511.1:0-3536 GCA_045807965.1 Bryobacteraceae bacterium
GGACCCGGTACAACCACCAATGGATTCTCCAACGCCTGAACTATCGCACGCCCGTTCAGGCCCGCCATGACTTTACTCTTGAACTGCAGCCTGCCGCGTGATTCAATGAGTCAACTCACTCCCAGCGCGCTGTCCAACCCATCCGGAGCAATACAAGGCCGTACTGATCTGACAACGCGAACGTGTTCTGGTACAGTCATCGGCGAAGCCGGGCATCTCGGGGATTTCAGGACGATCAAGATGTTATTTCGGTCAGGGCTCCAGCGTATCGACGGCCTGCTCGAAAGTCTGGCCATAGAACGTGGCCCCCATGACGAAGAACGTGGCCCCCATGACGAATGGTTCACTGTCCCCGGTCGATAGCGCAACCTGACGGATGATCCGGTTTCGGAGCAGATAGTCTCTCAGGAGCTGGTATCGTTGTGCGTCTCGGTCCTGCTGCACCGGGTTGGTTTTCAGAAGTTCCTTCCTAGCGAGAGGAGTTGTGACCTTAATCGTTCTCTGAGTCAATCGTTCTCTGAGTCGGTCGCGCGACGCGGAAAGACGAGGAGATTTCCTTTGCTCGGCTTTGCCTCTACCGGAGCGTCGCCGGACGCAAGTGGCGGCCCAAGGGAAAAGCTGATTTGAGCGGAAGTGCGATGACAGGTAAGGATGCGGGTCGCTCCTTCGACTGGGAGGGGAACCTCGAGGGCGGTACCTGGTTTGCGTTTCAGAGTGATCGGCACAACTTTCCGTGATTTGCGCATGCCACATCCTGGGCTGATCTAAGACCCCGGAATCCAGTCCTTTCCGGCCAACTTTCTGCTCGCTCTCCAGCTATTTTGGAAATGATCGCCGCTGTTGGTGTGACGCGCCTTGGCTTGGCGCAGCATCTCCGGCGCGCCGGTGGCACGCATGCTGCGAACCTCGTCCTGCAGGGCGACGAAAGTGCGGCGCTGATTCCCGAAGGCCTGGATCTTGTTCCGAAGCCTCTGAGCAGCTTCACCGAGCTGGATATGGCGGGCCACCTGCGCTTCGGTCCCCTTGACCACGAGCTTGGATCGGTCGGTGGCGTAATCGGCGATCAGCTTCTTCTTTTGAGCGACCGGCGTGGTCAGCGTGGTGACAAGGCTTTCCTTCTCGAACTCGAGGGCGATGCGGTCAGAGATGTCGGAGATTGCCTCGGCTTCACGCTCACGCGCCTGCTGGAAACGTGCGGCCAGATTTAGTTGACATTCGCCTACGTTAACAGCGAACGAATGCCCTGTTAAAAAACGCTTATCCCTCAGAGTCAATGGATGCGGTTTAGACGACCGGCTATGGTGTCGCTGGACGGCGCCGACGCGCCCGATCCAAGTAAGGTGTGGTCCGATGACCGAGCCAGCATTTCCCCTGCCCGATTCTCCCGAAGAAACTGTATGACCTGATGTTGGAAGAAGAGCAATGATTACTCACTGGTTCTCTGTTTTCGAATCGGTATTGCTCACGGGGAACTTCAGGAGCTCTCCTCGCGTTGATCGGACCGGTTCGGGAGTTTCGCCACAGAGGAGTGGCGGCCCGAGGTCGAAGCTTATGTTCTGGGGAGTTTGGCGGCAGGTGAGGATTCGAATGGCTCCTTCGGCTTGGACCGGGATCTCGGTTATGGAGCATCGGCTTTTACGTTTCGCTTCCGAGATGGGAACAACTTTGGAGGTTTTGGACATGACAGGATCGTAGGCTGATCTAAGCCGTCGGAATCCAGTGACTCGGGGAAAATATATGCGGCGAATATCTCTCGCCTGGCTTGCCTTTTGCCGGAAGGAGAGCGATGGATGGAGTGGCCGGTGCTGGCCGGCCGAAAGCAGAGGTATACGGTTATGCCCTTCCAGGTGACGAGAGAAGGCGTCGTAGTCCATGTCGGACGAGAGCACGCGGCCTCCGGCGAGGCAGAGGCTGCATGGATCAGGAGTGTGGAGGAATGGGAAAGGATGGCGGGCGGATGGCCGCTCAAGCGCCTGGTCGAGATGTGGAACAGTCTGCCGGGCGTGGCCGCGGTGCGGAAATTCACCAGCCGGCAGATCGCGCTGCGACGCATCTGGCGCGCTCTCGAACATCCCGAACCGGACGTAGAGCGCCAGAACAGAACGAAGAGCCAGAAGGCGAATTTCCGCGCAGGCTCGAAAGCGGCGCAGGTGTACGCACTCGTGTGCCGGCCGGAAGGAGCAACGCTGCGCGAAATTCAGGAGGCCACGGGCTGGCAGCGGCACAGTGTGCGCGGGTTCCTCTCGGCCAGCATCCGCAAGCAGGGCCGTCGCGTGCGCTCGTTCGAGCGTGCCGGCGAACGCGTGTACCGGATCAAGAGCTAAGGCGCTTTCTCTTCCCTCTCCGCCTCGAAGGCCCGGAAGAGCTCCTTCTGTTGCTCCCAATCGACCACGCTGGCGAGGAACCGTAGATGTCTCTCGAACACGCGGTCCGGACCCTGCAGGGTGGGAGGCAGGAACAGCAGCTTCTCTTGAATCTCGGGAGCGAGCTGAGCGAGTTTCATGATCTGGCTCAAGCGGGGACGGCTGACATGTCCGACTGCGGCCAGTTCCCGGTAGGTGCGAACGGTGCCGTCCGATACCAAGCCCTGGAACTTGATGGCAAGCGCCAGTAAACGGCTCACCTGCGGTGTGCGTCCGAGCGGAACCTCGTTATTGGCGGTGGTTGCTACTCCCGGGCGAACCGGAACTGCTAATACGTACTCGAAGCGGCTGCCGTCGCGCAGTTCCACCGAGACGCGTCGCGTGGAGGAGTCATAGGTCAGGCCACGCAGGAGTTGCTGGACCGCTACCGCATCCTCGGGCAAAGCGCCCCGCATCCGTTGCAAGCGTTGCCGCAGCGAGCAGTCGAGATCAGCGCAAGCGACCGGCCGCTGCGGGCAAGCCGGTGTCTGCTTTTTCCCTGCCCTGCAAACATAATAGAGATGCTTTCGGCCCTGACGTCGAGTGAAGCTGCTCTTCAGCAAGCTTCCGCAGTGCGCACACGTCAAGAGACCCTCGAGGAATGTCTCTAGTTTGGTGTGCGACCGAACGGCTGTAGGACTGAGTCTCAGCTTGCGGTTCACCTCGAGCCATAAGTCGCGCGGAACAATCGCGGCATGCTCGCCCGGGTACGCTGTGCCTTTGTGCGAGATGTCTCCCCGATAGAGCACATTCGTCAATAACAGCTGGAGAGTCGACCTGCTCAACAGCTTTCCGCCGTGTTGCTTTCCGCGTTCACTCGTCCACTGCTTCGCGGTCCAGCTTCGCGCGCGCACCGCCCGTAACGCCTCGGTCATGGTCGAACAAGTGGCACACAGCGAGAAGATTTCATGCACCTGTTCGGCTTCGGCCGGATGAACCACCAGCCGTCCGCCTTCGGGAGCGACATCGTAGCCCAACACGGGGATGCCACCGATCCACTTGCCTTTGCGGCGTGCCGCCGACAACTTGTCGCGCGTGCGCTCCCCGATGATCTCGCGTTCGAACTGCGCATATTGCGGAGAACCGCAATATGCGCATTGGACTAAACCGCTACGCGGTAACCGGTAGACCGAC
>JBJMGJ010000512.1:0-6750 GCA_045807965.1 Bryobacteraceae bacterium
AAAACAATCAGGTCCGGGCTTCGAGATCTGCAGGTTTTAAAGACCGCAAATTCGTCTTTTGCTGGATTTATCCAGGACGAGTTCACGACTTTGCCGGAAACACATGACCGTCTATTCGGAACCGTAGTTTCTGCGAACTGGTCCTATTCCAGGCCCGATATCGATTTCAACTGCAATTTTACGAAAGTACGCGAACATTTAACCCGTGTTTTCGCCGACCATTGCAGCCTTTCCGTCCAGCAGACCCTGTTCGCTATGGCGGAGGGCGTTCTCGCCGAGTGCCCATTAGTAGAAGAGATTCACCTGACGCTACCGAACAAGCATTGCCTCCTGGTGGATCTGGAGCGCTTCGGACTTGAGAACCAAAACCAGATCTTCGTTCCGACCGATGAACCGTCCGGATACATAGAGGCGCGCGTCACGCGCTAGACTGGTAGAATCCTCGAGAAGGTTACTACTGCGATTCGAAGCTTTGGGTCGCTGATGACTTGGTCGTCCTCAGCGCCTTGGTAGGACATTCCGATTCAAACAGTTTCGTGCGTGCAGGCTCCGTCGCCGTTCCGCTTGCATCGAACCGCAGACCCAAGTTTTAGGAGATGAATGCCGATCGAATTGCAAGACCGCCTGAGCCTTAGCTACAGCGAACTGGAAGATATGAACCTGAAGTTCAAGGAAGAGCGTAAAAGCCTTCCCGCGGACAAAATTCAGGAAGCCAGGTTGAAATATCTCAACGATGAGAAACGCCTGAAAGCCGTCACGGTGCTGTTTAGCGACTTAGAGGGTCGCCTGCACATGCTCGACTACGACAAGAAATTCCTTGTCAAGAGCTGGGACAACCTCACGTTTGATGGTTCCTCCATTCGAGGCTTTACCGCCCAGCGAGAGAGCGACCTTCGACTTGGTCTGGATTGGGGCGCTTCCTATCTGCCGCCTTCCGACATTTTCGGTCAAGGCAAATTCCTGGTTTTCGGCGAGGTTATCGACAAGGACGGCTCACCTTACAATGCCGATATCCGGGGCATCCTGAAGAGCTATGCCGCCGGCCTGAAGCAGAAACACGGATACACCCTCAACGCGGCGAACGAAATCGAAGGATTCCTGTTCGAGGGCGTTGACGCGGAGCGGAATTTCTTCAAAAGCGCACGGTTTGAGTACGTGAACACAGGCGGCTACTATCACTCGCTGCCGGGCGACCCTTTGCGCCAGTTTATCGACTCCTCCGCAGAAGTTCAGCGCGCGATGGGTTTCCAGAACGAAAAGGATCACCCGGAAGTAGCTCCCTCGCAGTTCGAAATCAATTACAGCTACGCCGAAGTAGTTGCGGCAGCCGATCAGATCCAGCTCTATAAGCTTGTGTGCCGGCAGGTAGCCACCAAAATGGGCCTGACCGCCTGTTTCTTGCCCAAGCCCGTCGTCGGTGTGAACGGAAACGGCATGCATACCAACGTTTCCATCACGAAGGATGGAAACAATCTGTTCTGGGATCCGAAGGGCGATGAAAAGCTGAGCAAGCTCGGCTGGGAGTTCATCGATCGCATTTTGACGCACGGCAACGACATTTGCCTGCTTCTGAACGCAAGCGTAAACGCCTATCGACGCCTGGATCCTCACTTCGAAGCGCCGAATCAGATCAAAGCCTCGGCTGTCGATCGCGGTTCCATGATCCGTATCCCCATCGGTAACGAGAGGAGTTCCCGTGTGGAAGTGCGTTCGGTGGGACCGGACGCGAATCCCTATCTCGTGCTCCTGTCCATCTTCCGTACCGGACTCGACGGCGAAACGGCGAAAGTGGACAACCTGCGGTCCGCGCAGCGCTTCCTGCCGGACAACATCTACGACGCGCTCGCGAACTTCCGCGGCGCCGACTGGATGACCAAACTGCTCGGCCAGGATGTGAAGGAACGCTACGCGGAGTTGAAGCAGAGTTCCGCAGACCGGTGTGCCCGCTTGCTAGGCAACTTTGTCAAGGTTCCTGAAGTGCAATACCATCACGAAGTTTACAATCAGTATCTCTGGAATCACTTCTAAAAGGGCCGAAAGAAGCTTCGTTCGACAGAGAGCATCAGTTTACCCTTTTCGATGACAATCGACGCCAAGCGTCGAGGGAAAACAAGATCACGGGTTTCCTGGTGCTCTTCGTTGTCGTTCAACAGAAGCACTTCCAGCAACTTCCTGCGGTCTATCTCACGTAAGATCTGTTCGCCTTGCTGAAGAAGTTCACGATCGTGAAGATCTCGATAGAAGTGCGACATACGCTCAATCTTACAATCTCCCCGCCGGCAATCGACAAGTCTTGGAGCGGCTAAACTAAACAAAAGACGGCTCCTCCGATTTTTTGTAGTACCAGCCGATCAAACTATGCCGACTCTCGGCGCCTCGTGAGTATGACAGTACTTCTCGGCCTATTTGCCGCTCTCAATGCCCTTGCCTGGGCTCAGAATCCGACGGTGTCGAATATCACGGTCACCGACTTGAGCCACTCGACCATGCTGTTGCATTTCGATGTTTCGGCTCCGTGGAGCAACGTTCGGATCCGTTATATCCCGAGCGCACAGGGCAGCTGCGACGGCGGAAAAGGCGGATTTGTGCAGCCGAGTACTTACCCGGGAGATACGGGCTCCAATTACCGGCCCCAAAAAGGATTCAAGATCATCCTGGGTGGGCTGCAAGCGGATACGGAGTACAGAATCTGCCCCGAAGTCGCTACGAACGACGACGGTTCCGGACGTGGCAACTATTCTTCCGGCCAGGGAATAACGGTAAAGACTCCGGCGCATCCGCAAATTCACCCCGCCTACCCGTTGCCCCCTGTTGAATACCATCCCGAGTACCCGGATACTTCGAAGTACCACCAGGTACGCATCGCGGAAGATTGCAGCGATTTCCAGGCGCAATGGGACACCGCTATCCAACACCAGAATCAGTGGGGAACGGTGTTGAACCTCAGCCCCGCTACGAGTTGCCGGAGCCTCTACCAACCGAGAGAAAACCCGCCGGACGTTGACGTGTTCGGGGCGGGGGCGATCAGAACGGAAGATAGCACCATCACCGTCCCCCACAGCAGCTTCAAGGAAGGGCAGCAACTGATTTTCGGCGCCAGTTACTCCGCTCTGCCCGGTACAGATCCGGCGAGTGGTAGCCCGGGCGACATCATGGAATTGCCGACGAAGTGCACTGGAATCATTAGCGGCGTCATCTACTTTGCCCACAAAACAGCTCGCAGCCCCGATTCGTTTCAGCTCACGTGTGGCGCTCCGTTTGGCGCCCCCGGTGGTCAGCTCATGCGATTCGCCACCGCCGGCTGGGGCAATCGCCTTTACGTCGTCCGGTATCCCCGCCCACTGAATTGGATCGTGATCCGAACATCTACTCCCGAAGCGGAGTTTGCCCCGGCACACACCCGTGTTAGCCCCCGCTGGTCGTTTAAAATGCCCAAATTTGTTCTGACCGTGCCTGGCATGACGATGGGTCCGGGCGGGGCTCTGCCTAACGGTGCTCCGGTCGTTCTCCTGAATATCGGCAATAACGATGGAAACGACCAGCATATGCTTGCCAACACCTGGATCGAGGGGCTGGAATTTACCAGCCTGAACAGCCGGGACGCTCAGACCAGTACCAGTCCGTCGTTCTGGAGCCGCTTCGTGACTGTTCCGAATACGAGCCAGGATATTGTGTTCGATCGCGTTTATCTTCACGGGCAAGGTGCGCCCAATCGCTACTACCAGTCGGTGATGTGGGACGGGCATAACGTTGCCTGGATGAACAGCTACCTGGACAAACTGGACATCTTCCAAAGTGTCCGCGAGGGACTTACGGCCAAGGTGAGTGGCAAGGGCGGAACCCAGTTCACAATCACGCCTGGCGAGCATCACCTGAACGGGCTCCACAAGTACGTTCAGAAATCGCCAATAACCGTCAGCATTTCTGGCGCGGGCAGCGGCACCGGATTTGTGTACGCAAGCATGGATGGCTCGCAATTGAGAGTTGCCTTGCCGCCGGAAGTAACGGGTACCTGTTCCGGAGGCTCCTGCGATGTGTTCACAACGGACGGGAAGGGCTCGGGGGTTGCCCACCAGGGCTCGTCCGCTTTTCCTGCGGAACCGTTCGGGAATGTCTACTCTGTGGATCCGATCTTTTCTTCCTCGCCGTCCTGCTCGAACACTCAAACCATATTCGACGAGCCTTCATTGTTTCGTTTTGGCGGAGCAGAGACCTATGAGGTGGGCACGCGCTTCCGGGCGAATGTGCCCGGCTTCGTTTGCGGTATCCGGTTCAACAAGCCGCCTGTCGACGAAAGAACTACACACGCCGTTTCCCTGTGGGATGCGAATGGCAAGCGGCTAGGAACAGGCTCGTCTTCCGGAGGAGCGAAATCGGGATGGATCAGCGTCAGGTTTGAAAAGCCGATTCCAGTAACAGAAGGCGCGGTTTACACCGCTTCGTACTTCGCCCAGAATACGCCATTCTGGTACAACACGAATTTAGTACAGAACGGTGAGTACGGAGCGGGCGCCGTCCGCGCGCTCGCCCGCTACGACGCCGGGAACGGAAGCTGTAATTTCTCAGATGCGTGGCCCAAAAATGTGGATGGCAACACCGCCGCGGGCGAGATTGCGTGTCTGAAGATTACGGGTGGCAAGCTCACGGAGATCAAGAACGGAGACGAACAATCCTGGCAGCTCAATACTGACGGATGTCAATGCTTTGTCGCGGGAATCGGTCCGGGCCCGTATCTGTTCGAGAACAATTACTTCTCCGGAACGGGCAACCTGATGCATCACGACGAGGGCGGGCTTGCCATTTCCAGCAATCCCCACGGTCCAGGATATTCACAGCAGCACTGGATAAGAGGTGATTACTACTATCACCGCGACACTTTCCACGTGCCTTTTGAGCACATGTACACGTATCCCGCCGGTACCGTTCCCGACGAGCGGCGTCCGGCCGGCATCCCACCTTCGGATGGCTTGATTTATCGCAATCGACAACCGCTCGAATGGAAGTCGGGCGAACGGATCAAAGTGGACGGCCTGATCTTCGACGGCAATTTCAACATGGCAATCGGCACGAGTCAGGAAATCGCAATGACCAGCGTGTGTGACCAGGGAATTCGCGATGCGGAGATCACGAACACAACTTTTCAGCACGTGCCGGGGATCATGGTCGGGATGTCGTCCACTGAAGGCGGGTGCACGCAGACGAAGCCGCCTATCCGGCTCTGGTTTCACAACAATTTGGGTTGGGACATACAGGAGATGTATTGGTCCAAAATCGGCGGGTTCAACGCCGGGAATGGCTGGGTTTCAGAGGCAGTCGGATACGAAGATGCCCGCCTGGAGCACAACACGATATTCCGGAATACCGGCCGTGCGCCTTCGATCCTCTATCTTTTCGACAATCGCGTCGAAGGCGTCAAGATCACCGACAATATCTTCTATCTGAGCAACGGGGACCCCGGCATTCGCCAGGAAGGTGGTGCGTTCCACAGCGGGCCCAACACATGCGGAAGCCGGCAGCCGGGGAAAGCTTTCATGGATTGCCAGTTGCCCGGTCACGTATTTGCCAATAATCTGCTGCTCGCGGATACGGGCCGCCGTGAGGTGGAAGATTGGTGGCCCGGAGGCGAAAACATCATTCCTCCGAACCCGGGCAACCTGAACGCGGTTGGCTGGATGAGCTTATCTGCAAAGCCTAATTTCCGCCTCCGTCCGGACGCTGGTGTTCGGGGCATGGCCAAAGCCAGGATCCGCGACCCTAAGGATCTCGGCGCGGATATCGATATCTTGGAGGCTGCGCAAGGCAAGGTCACTCTACAGGAAGAGCCAGCGGTCACCGCGGACGCCGCGGATATCAACTTCACCGCGCCGGATGAGCAGGGCTGCCCCGTGGATTACTCGGCGAAGGACGCGAGCTTGCTCGATGAGTTCAAACGCGTTCCCGACACCGGCAAGGGGCGCGCCAGAAGCGTTCATTTGTCCGGGCTGGCAAGCGCGACGACTTATCACTATCGCGTGAATTGCATGGTCGAGCAACCGACTGGCGAGTTCAAAACCAAGTAAGCTGGGCCATCGATAACGCTCGGCAAGAGTTGTCATCACGTTCGCTGCCGCACGGGGTCGACCCGGCGCGAGCTGATGGCTCGGATCCTTGCAAACGTGTGTGGCCTACTGTGCGCCTTTCGTGTGCGTCAATGGGGATGTTCGTTCCAGGAGGACTCTGTCATTGTCCATTGACCGTAATATTTCGATTGCGCCCGCCGAAGGTCGTTTAGGCATATTGATGCCCGGTATGGGAGCCGTGGCATCCACGTTTATTGCCGGCGTTGAACTCATCCGTAGAGGCTTGGGGGACCCGATTGGCTCCTTGACTCAACTCGGTACAATTCGGCTCGGAAAGCGCACTGATAACCGAACCCCCAAGATTAATGAATTCGTTCCATTAGCAAATCTGAACGATCTCGTCTTTGGCGGGTGGGACATCTTCGAAGATAACGTTTACCAAGCGGCCCAGCGCGCTCGTGTTCTCGAAGAGCCATTGCTCGAGCGGGTAAAGGCGCCGCTCGAGGCGATTCATCCGATGAAAGCCGTCTTCGACCACGATTATGTCCGGCGCATTGACGGCCCGAACAAAAAGGCCGGCGCAAACAAGAGAGAGCTTGCCGAAGCACTGCGCGCCGACATCCGCGAGTTCAAGGAAAAGAATGGATGCAGCAGGCTGGTGATGATCTGGTGCGGTTCTACCGAGGTGTTC
>JBJMGJ010000513.1:0-6708 GCA_045807965.1 Bryobacteraceae bacterium
CCTCGGTCGCAGTTTCATTCTTGATTGTTCTCGCGACAAAGGATTATGCGACGAAGTATCCACGACGAATCGAACTCCGGGATGACACGGCTACCGTCATTGCGACGGGCGAAGGAGTGAATAAACGGCTCTTCGTGAACGGGGCCGGAATGACAAGGTTAACGCCCATTACTAAACTGATGGCTCACATGCCATTAGCGTTCTTGAAAAGACCCGCTCAGAATGGGCTGGTGATCTGTTTCGGGATGGGAACGACCTTCCGATCCATGCTTTCCTGGGGCATCAATGTCACGGCTGTCGAGCTTGTGCCGAGCGTTCCAAAACTGTTCGGATACTTTCACCCGGACGGGCCTGACCTGCTGAAGTCGTCGCGTGCACATCTCGTCATCGACGATGGCAGGCGTTATCTCGAGCGGTCTGATGACCGATTTGATTTGATCGCCGTCGATCCGCCGCCGCCCATAGGCGCTCCGGCCTCGAGTTTGCTTTATTCGCAGGAGTTCTACTCGATTCTGAAACCTCATCTGCGATCAGACGGGATCGTTCAGGTCTGGTGCCCGGGCGGGGATCGCGCAACAGTGGTATCGGTAGCCAAAGCGATAGGGACCGCATTCCCCTACATGCGCGGCTACCTCGGAATTGAGGGTTGGGGCATTCACTTTTTGGCGAGCATGCGGCCGCTCCCAATGCCATCGCCGGAGGAACTGGCTTCGAGACTACCGGCGAACGCGAAAAGGGACCTCCTGGAGTGGAATCCTCAATCAACCCCGACCGATATATTCCGCAGGATGCTCAGCCATCAGGCAACGTTGGGCGACTTCACCAGCCTGCAGCCTTCAGTGCCACCCATCTCCGACGATCGACCAATCAACGAATACTTTCTATTGCGGTCGGTAAATCCACACATTCCAATCTAATCGTCAAGCGGTCGGCCCGCCAATGGAGCATCCGGATTCTCCGGCCCGAAGTGCTTCAACATCACGAAATTTTCCCGGTCACTTTTGTTTGTGATCACAACACCCTCTTTGGCCCGATCAGCGCTCACAAAGAACTCATCCTTCGTCATTTCACCGAACCGGATCAGGGTGGGCGTCTCGGCTTCATGACTGCCGAACTTTCCGTATCCCTGAACCACGATCACGCCATGAGCCGCCGAATCCCTGATCGTCACTGATCTTCCTGGAAAGACCGTCAGTTCCTTCGCAGAGTAATGCGGGGTTGAATAAACGACCCACTGTTCCGAATACCCCTCCCCATCCATCTCTCCCACTGGTTTAACCGGGTACGGTTCAAAATGACGATTAGCCGAGAAATTCGGGTCAACATTCGCTTCCCAGTCCATCATTTCGATCAGGTAATCGAGGTCGTGTACGTGTTCCTCGGGGACATCCTTGACAAGAAGATCCCATGGCACGTGTCGGCCCTCTACCATCGACTGATACATAGCGAACACGTCCGAGTTGACCTGAGGCTCGTAAGTCACCAATGAGCCCGGGGCATGCAGAATCCCGGGATCCACTTGCCATCCGCTACCGGGCTTCAATTTGTAAGCACGGGAAAGATAGAGAATCTCATTGTCACCCTCGTTCCAACGCTCCAGGCAGCGGCGAACATCGGCTTTCTCCACACCCGGATTCAAACCCATGAAGGTATACGGAAAGTTGTTCGCCTTGAAGTTATATTGTGGCGGAAAATAGTAGGCCTCAGGCTTGCCCTTCTGTCCAACTCGCGCGGCGAACTCGTCAGTTTGGTGCAGATGATGTGGAATAGGGCCAAGGTTGTCGAAGAACTTGCAGAGAAGATTGAAGCCGCCGTGCTTCGACATGACCTTCGCACCGAGGTACCGATCGCCATGAGCCTCAATGGCTTCCTTCAACAGGACTTTCTGACCCTGGAACTCGATGTAGCTCAGTCCTTCATCTTCCGTCGTCAGAGGACCGTTGGCAGCCTTGGTAGTGGACGAGAACCATCGTTCGTCGATTCCGCCGCGGTGCGCGCCGAAAGCGTAGAGATCATGCGGGTCGAGTTTTAAACGGCCACCCGGCATCAAAAAGGACCGGGGCACCCAGCAGGGCGCAAGCCGCACAATGCCATCGCCGGATGTCAGGGCTTCGGAAGCGAGTTTGCTATTCGACATGGAATTTTTTTCGATTTGTCAGGCAGCTAAAGCAGGTCACGAGGTGACGTCCTCAAAGGCTTCTAAGGACTCAGGAACGGCGGAAGCGTGCCCGATTGCACAATGATATTCGATCAACACCCGGCTTTTGGCTGGAATCCAGCGGTAACACGGGACACCGAAGAATCTCGAACGGTCGATCATCTCGCGCCGGCTTTCGGGAAACGGCGACACGCCGAACTCCATGCCAAGGGTAGTCGTGCGGCTATTCCAAGGCTTACCGGCCCGGCTTTTATTCTCTTCCCAAATTCCGAGCCAAGGGAAGTCGGCTGTCCTCCACACGTACCCGATTGCGATGTTCGAATGCGGCGAATAGGCAAAAAACCAGGCGTGTGGCGAGGCTGGATTCGATAAGTGAGCTGTATAGCCGCCGGACGATGGAGCGCTGTTGAATACGCGCAAATCACGCTTGTTGCCGCCGGGTTCCGGCAACAAAGGCCAATCGAATTCAACCCCGCCGCTCAGCGTGCACGAGCGCGTCGCGGTTGTTCGAATCTGAGTTATTCCTCGCTCGACAAATGGCGGCCCAAGCGTCACATGCTCGGTCCATGCAACCGGGCGATCCAGAATCGACAGATTCTCGACTGTTTCGCTGATGTAAATTCTGTTTCTGTCCAGCCTGATTCGACGCTCAAAATCCAGTTGCGAGGCGGGGAGCGTTCCGCGCGCAATCAGTTGCTGTCCTTCGATTGCAATCTGAAAATTCACGGACGCGGCCTCACCGTGAACTGCGAAGCCAGATCGAGCCTCCTCTGGTGACGGAGGACCGAACAGATCAAGGCAGAGATTGTGCCCCATGATTCCCGCGAGCAGCTTGCTCTCTGAATCGCCGCCATACTCCGGATATTTTTCGGGCGAATAGTCGGTCACATCTATCGACGGCCAGGGCGGACTCCACAACGGATTGAGTCCCGTCTTCTTGTCCAGAATTTCGGCAATATGCCCGCCTTGCACCGACACAGTCACTCGGACGTGATCATTCTCAATTTGCATAGCGGGAAGGTTGCGGAACACAGTCATTCTCATCCTGCACTCGTACGGAGGCGACTGATATAGGATACGGTTCGGGGCTCGAGCCGTTTCAAGGTCGGAGTTACGCTTACGGATTCCGACCGGGTTCCATTTGAGAACTATCAATGGGCAACAGATTTCCTTATCTGCACAACGCTATGTGGCCAGGCTTGGTCGGCAAGGGTGGTGACTCGGAGCCACCGATCGACCTCGAAACGATGCTGCAGCTGACGGCCGCGGCCGAAATCGATAGTGTCAAATTCGACGGCGTGGATCTTTTCCTTTCGTTGCCGCACACCGATATTGATTCTTCCGATGACGATCTGAAGCAACTGGCTGAAAAACTTCAGTTGAAAGGTCTTCGAGCGGGTTCACTCGTTGCCCCCGTCTGGCCTCCGACGGGTGGCTCGGCCATGGGAGATGACGGCCAGCGTGGTCGTTTTCTCGAGCAAGTACAGAAGGCCTGCCGCATCGGCCGCAAGCTTCGCGACTTAGGGGCCCGGCACTACGGAGTCGTCCGGATCGATTCGGCTACGGGAACCAGCGAATGGGTCAAGAACCCGGGTGAAAACACGAAGCGCATTGCCGAGACGTTTCGAAAAGCATGCGACATTGCCGAACATTACGGAGAGCGATTGGCCGCCGAGGGCGAAATCTGCTGGGCGGGTATGCATAGCTGGCGCCGCAACCTGCAATTACTCGAGCTGGTTGGCCGGCCTGAAACGTTGGGCTTTCAAGCTGACATGGCTCACACCATGCTCTTCACCATGGGCTACAACGCGCCCGAGGACCGGCTTCTCCCAGATGACTTTGACTGGGCGGACCACGCGACGTTAGCCGCGGCCTATAAGAGGGTGGCAAGCGCTCTGCGGCCCTGGACAATTGACTTTCATATCGCTCAGAACGACGGCACAGTCAAAGGTTCGGGGGCCCACGACAAAACCGGCAAACACTGCTTGCCATTCGATCCCAACGGAAGGCTCGACATTGTGCGGGACGCGGGCGCCTGGATGAGGGACGACGCGGGGCAAGTGACACGAGCATTCCAGCATGTCTGTTGGGATGGCTGCATGTTCCCGAATTCAGTAATGACGAAGCAGCAAACGTGGAACGATATCCTTCGCGTGATGATTGCTGTACGCGAAGCACACGGATGGAACTAATGGTGAGGGAATTGAACGTTGGGGTGATCGGGTGCGGATTCATGGGCCGAACGCACTCGAACGCATTCGCCCAAGCTCCGAAGTTTTTCAACCTTCCTTTCCGCCCTGTGTTGAAGACGGTTTGCGCTCGCAATGCCGGGCGCGCCCAGTCGTTTGCGTCAAATTGGGGCTATGAGGGCTTCGAGACGGATTGGCGGGCCGTGGTCGAGTCCCCCGGGATCGATCTCGTGGATATCGCAACACCCAACGACACACACGCCGAGATCGCTATGGCGGCAGCCAGGGCAGGAAAGATGGTCTTATGCGAGAAACCCCTCGGCAGAACCGTGGCCGAATCGGAATCGATGGTTCGGGCTGTGGCGGAAGCGAATGTACCAAATATGGTCTGGTACAACTACCGCCGCGCACCGGCTGTTGTTCTTGCAAAAAACCTCATCGATGCCGGCAGGCTCGGCAGAGTCTTTCATTACCGAACCGTGTTTCTGCAGGACTGGACCATTTCCGCCGATCTGCCGCAGGGCGGCGAGGGACTTTGGCGTTTGGACGTGGACGTGGCTGGGAGTGGAGTGACCGGCGATCTTCTGGCCCATAACATCGACACTGCGCTGTGGCTCAACGGCCCGATTCATGAAGTCAGCGCCATGACCGAAACGTTTATCAAAACACGCAAGCACAATCTCACCGGAAAGGAAGAGCCGGTTGGGATTGATGATGCCAGCGCCTTTCTCGCGCGGTTCAGGAACGGGTCTCTGGCTACGTTTGAAGCAACGCGTTATGCGCGCGGTCACAAAGCGCTCTACACGCTCGAGATCAACGGAGAGTTCGCCTCATTGCGTTGGAATCTTCACGATCTTCACCGGCTCGAATACTTCGATTACCGGGATGAAGGCCCGCTTCGGGGCTGGAGAAACATTCACATCACCGACAGCGATCATCCTTACATGAAAAACTGGTGGGTTCCGGGTTTGCAAATCGGGTATGAGCACACCTTCATCCACCAGGTAGCCGACTTCGTAGTTGCTGTGGCAGAGGGCAAGCATGCTTCGCCCACGTTTCGAGACGCCTTGCTGACGGACGATGTGACCGAAGCAGTGCTGAAATCGGCGAAGAACCGCGCATGGGAAACAATCAGAGAACGTTGACACACCGGAAAGAGAGATACGACGTGGGTCTGCAAATAATCACTCGATTTACATGTGTAGTAACCGTGTTCACGTGCCTGTTGCCGGGTCGGCTCTTGGCTCAGCAGCGCAGCTCACGTGATTCCACACAAAAACCCGTTCAGCCGCTTGAAGAAAGCGGTTTCAAGCCGATCTTCAATGGCCAGAGCCTGGAAGGCTGGGACTGCGACCCTGATTTCTGGCGAGTCGAGGCCGGAGTATTGACCGGCGAGACCAAACCGGATCACCAGCCAAAGCAAAACATCTTCTGTATCTGGAAAGGTGGAGAGCCGGCGGATTTCGAACTCAAGGCCCAGTACCGGATGACGGGGACGAACGGTAATAGCGGCATCCAATATCGCAGCATTGAAAGACCCGACATCGCGAAATGGGTGATGCAGGGATACCAGGCCGACATTGATCTTCATCAGACGTATACAGGTCAAATCTACGAAGAGCGCGCACGGACATTCCTGGCGCTCCGGGGACAAATCTCTTACGTCTCAACCGGCAAAAAGCCGGGATCAATCGGACAGGTCGGTGACGGCGATCAACTCAAGTCCTTTATCAAGGACAACGACTGGAATGAAATTCACATCATTGCCCGGGGCAACACGCTGGTACAACTGATCAACGGCCATGTGATGAGCATGTTGATCGACGACGACACAGCCGGGCGCAAGATGAAGGGCGAAATTGGCATTCAGTTACATTTGCTTCCGAATGCCGCGATGAAAATGGAGGTAAAAAGCATCCGTCTGAAGAGCTACTGAGTTGTAACTTACGGACGTAACGGAATCTGGCGACCTGGTACTTCGGCCTGCCGAACTCCAGTTCTCACACTCTGATCGGGTCCATCATCCCGGCCTGTCTGATAAACCCAGTCATGGAGGCCGAGAACGGAGTGCCGGGCGTGGACTGTGCTGGTGCCCCGGCGCCCCTTATCCTGATTGATCTTTTAACGATAACTCTTGTCAGGCATGAACGGGCCAGTTAATCTGTCCGCCGCGGTGCATCGCAAGATTGCCGATGTGGCCGGCACGAGCTGCGGCAATACCTGCTTCCACTGGTGCGTTTGGCTCTTTGCGACTCTTTATGCAATCGAAGAAGTTGCCCATGTGATCGATCGTGCCGTCCTGATAGGCCTTTTCGGTCATCAGCGGATTCCCCTTGGCGACGCCTTCGCGATAGAGCTCAA
>JBJMGJ010000514.1:0-9580 GCA_045807965.1 Bryobacteraceae bacterium
ATCCCATGCGTTCTCGCCTGCGAGAAACGTCAGGCCTTTTCGCTTCTCGAGTTCGCTCATCAGAGAGTTGAGCAAAGTGCTTTTCTCGTCGCCCAGAAAAGCATCAAAGTCCGCCCAATAGAAGGCGGATTTTTGGAGAACCGCCTCGCGAAAGGCTAGACCCGCGATCTGCCGGAAATCGGTCTCAGAAATCCCAAGCAGCCGTTTCCCTTCGATTGCAAAGAGCGGAAGCCGCAACTCGTGACAGACCGCGGCGGCCGTCATGCGCCGATCGGCACCGCTTGCGCTTTGCAGATACAGGACAACGGAGCGATCGCCAAAGTGCGTCACATTGATGAGCGACTTCCGGTATCCGTCAGGAGCTCCGAGCTCTTCGAATGAGACTCGCTGAGCAATGCCGTGAGAATAGCCACGCAGCCGCGGATCGATGTCGTCGGAGCCTAGCAGATAGCTTACGATCCTCTCGTCTACCCGCACAAATTGACCAAGCAGGGTGGGTTGAGGCTGCGACGGATCATCGAAGACTTGAATCAGGCGCTCCGATAGCAGAGGCGCCGCGGCGAGAAGACGATGCCGATTGGCCAGTTTCGTTTCGAAGCTGGGGCACAGCAAATTCAAAATCAGATCGACACTCGGACGTCGCTTAGTAATGTCATCCTGCAGATACCCATAAAGGCGTTCGTAACGGCGATCCAGTTCCGGGGCGAGGCAGACGAGTACCGCGTCGAGGTCAAACTGATTCAGTCCGAACAGCCGTCCTAACTCAAAGAACCGGCAACCGCAGCGTTGCGGCATTTGGTCAATTTCCGAGGCGGAACCTCTCTCGAGTGCGGCTCCCGGCCACTCTTGGTCAGAGTTTGCCAGGAGAGCGTCCACCTCCTGCTCCGAAATGAAAAGGCCTCGATATTCGTCCTTCTCGGTCTGCGCGTGGCGGAGCTTATCCACTTGTGCCTGAATGAGCTGATCCACTCTTTTCAGTTCGACAAGCAGGTGTATCAGAGACCCGTGAGCACACTCCACTTCCGGATTCTGCTGGACGCGACCGAACTGTTGTACGGAGTTCATTTCGTCAATGAAGACCGGGTCTTTCAATTTGGCCGAAGGCGCTCTCGTATTTTGCGACGGATTCGGAGAGTACTTTTAGCAAGATTCGGACGTACTTCGGACTGGTGATGATCCTCGTGTGAGAGATCGGCTCTAGAACGTCATCGTAAGCCTGACCGAATTCCAAGACGAACTCGACCGAATTGCATCCAACTTTGAAGAAGTTGGCGTAATGAGCCTCCATCTGATGTTCTGGCGTAAGCAACCCGCTTTCTAGTCGGAGTGTCGAACTTGGTCCAAAGTAACGCTGAGCGTTAGCATCGCTTGCAATTGTTGTGCCACGCCAATGAGCACGGGAAAAGGATACGCCAGGGCCGGTCACCTTTCAATCCCGAAGTCGGAAGATGCGGGAACCGCATCCGGCCTTGTAACCTAAAGATTGATACACAAGCGCCGCGGAGCACAGCTCAGGTGCTTACGGTGCCTGCTTCATGTAGGGATTCGATCGTATGGGAAACCCGTAACAACAAGGTGTAACATGCTACGCACGAGCAGGAAGCGATGTTACACCAGCAAGATCCTGAGATTCGGATGAGCCGAAATGATACTTAGCCATCTTTCGATACAGGGTCATGCGCGACCAATTCAACTTCTCAGCGGCCTTGCTCTTGTTCCAGTCAGTAGCAGATAGGGCTGAAAGGATACGTTGCTTCTCCTCGTCCCCGGTCCGAGCCTCTGCGCGCTCTTGCCGGAACGCAATCGGAAGGTCGTTGGCCGTAATCTCCGCTTTAGGAGCATTCACAAGAACCATCTCGAGGACGTTCTTCAACTCCCTTATATTGCCCGGCCAACTGTAGCTCAGCAGGCAAGCCCAAGCATCCTCTTGTATACGCTGCGCGTACCCGACTTTGAGGCTCATCCGTTGCAGATAATGACTCACGATGGCCGGGATGTCTTCCTTCCGCTCCCTCAAAGGCGGCAGATGTACTCGGCCGACGTTGAGCCGAAAGAAGAGGTCTTTCCGAAACCGGCCATCTCTCGCCAAAGCTTCAAGATCCTGATTCGTGGCTGCAACAATACGAACGTTTACAGGACTCGTACCAGCCTTGCCGAGCTTTTGGATTTCCTTGTTTTCGGTCAGACGTAAAATCTTCGCTTGAGCATATGGGCTCATATCGCCGATTTCATCGAAAAAGATGGTGCCCCGATCGGCGGCGCCCAGTTTGCCCTGCTGAGCGGCTTGTGCACCCGTGAATGCGCCCTTCTCGTAGCCGAACAGTTCGCTTTCGAGCAGACTGTCCGGAATCGCGGCGCAATTTACGGTTACAAAAGGTAACTTTGCGCGCCGGCTCCTTGCGTGCACGAACTGCGCCGCGAGTTCTTTCCCCGTACCTGTTTCGCCCGTGATGAGCACATTACTTTCCGTTTGAGCGACGCGGGACAAGTAGCCTGTAATCTCTTGCATGGCCCTGCCGTTTCCGGCCATCTCGCTTCTCTCCGGAACACCAGCGGTAGTGAGCCAGTCCCGTTTGCGAATACATCGATGTAGCTCGGCGCTCAGCTCCTCGCCCGGGCAAGGATACTTGACGTAGCCGTCGACCCCTGCCCTGAGAGCTTCAATTGCCATAGCCTCGGAGCCGCTTTGCGGCACGAGCATGACGAGCGTTCGTTCCGAGTTTCTTCGTATGATCGGCAGGAGCTCATCGACTTTGTGCCTGGCCAGGGTTGCCGGCCCGATGATTGAAATGGCGGGATCACAACTCTTCAGCAGCTTAGTAAGTTCACCCACCTCGCCGGGGTAGATGTGAAATTGCGGATGGAATAGCAATCGCAACAGGCTCTCGCGAGTCGTTCCGTTCGTCTCTACAAGAAGAACCGGCAAAGGAGCCATTCGTCCCCTATCCTCCGCAAAAATTAGCTAGTCAATTTCTCTTGAGGTTCCGAGTGCGAGTCGGGCCAGGTACGTACGACTCGAAATTTTAGCTGAATCCTAGCATAGTAATACTAAGCCAAGCAAGAATACCTGTTTTCAAGGATGGTTACAAGGTGCTTTTTTGCCGAACAGACACTAAATACTCTTCCCGAGTGCAGTTCGCGAATCTTGTATTCCGTTTTAGTCCCGATTATAATTTGAGACCTGAGGAGTGATGGAGTGGCCATACAAGTTCGAAGCGGAGCAACTCTGCAGTGCACCTTTGGCCTTGCGCCCGGCTCGTTGGTGGTCCTGCCCATCAATCGCGTAAATACCGAGATACCGGACGCCAATATCATGGATTACGCTCCGCTGGTGAACATCATGCCGTTTGGGGCCTGCATTTCGATTGCAAATCCCACCGTGGCTGCGGCGACGGCCGCGGCGTGGGGCGTTCTGACCCCCATGCCGTGCATACCCAATATCCCTGGACCGTGGACACCAGGCTCCCCGACCGTCATGCTGGGCGGGCAGCCAACTCTTAATAACTCCTGCATGCTGACCTGCATGTGGGGCGGAATGATTAGCGTCATTAATCCGGGACAGGAAACCGTGACCGTTGCGTGACCTTGACTTCCAGCCGCGGTAACGCTTCGGCGCCATCTCTGGGCGCCTCGGGTAGACTTTGGCTGCCGTACCTCATCTTAGTTTTGCTTGTAGTTGCCATCTATGCCAGAGTCGCCGGCTATCAGTACGTCGACTTCGACGATGATATTTTGGTGGCGCAAAACCCTTGGGTAAACTCCGGGCTCACGGTCGGTTCGCTCAAATGGGCTTTTACGACGTTTAACCTTTTCTGGTGGCAGCCGGTTCTCTGGATCTCGTTCCTAGTTGACGTTCAGTTTTTTGGGACAGGACCTGGACCTCATCATATTGTTAACGTCGCGCTGCATGCTGCCAATTCCGTCTTACTTCTCGCCTTCCTCAGGTACACGACCGGGTCTCTGTGGCGTAGTTTCTTCGCCGCTATCCTCTTTGCTGTGCATCCGTTGCGGGTCGAGTCAGTAGCTTGGATTTCCGAGCGGAAAGATGTTTTAAGCGGATTCTTCTGTATGCTGACTCTGCTAGCCTACAGTCGCTATTGCCGCAAAGGAGCCGTCTCCGATCATTTTCTTCTGCTCGTAACCTTCAGCCTTGGCCTGATGGCTAAACCCATCCTGATGACGATGCCCGTGCTGATGTTGCTTCTGGATTACTGGCCTCTAAGACGCTGGACCAGGGTGCGGCAGGGATGGCCGTTGTTCCTTGAGAAGGTACCCTTACTGGTGCTTTCGGCCCTTAGCTTCATAATGACTGCGACTGGCCTGCATCAAGCGGGCGCGATCGTCAGCGTGCCGTGGTCGACCAGAATTGGAAATGCTGTTTTCGCTTACGCAAAGTACCTTTTCCTCTTGCTCTGGCCGGCTCACCTTTCGGTCCTATATCCTTATCGTCTCCACATTCCGTTGCCGGAGCTGGCCGCTGCAGCGATCATGCTTGCGGCGATAAGTTGGATTGTCATTCGATGCGCCCCCCGGAAGCCGTACTTACTAGCCGGATGGCTTTGGTACGTGGTTGCGCTGGCACCTACTGTAGGCCTACTCCAGTCGGGTTCGCAGGCTTTTGCGGACCGTTATACGTATTTGCCTAGCATAGGCATTCTGGTCGCTGTGGTTTGGATCTTAGCCGATATGCTGCCCACGGAAGCATTCTGGCGCCTACCGGCCAGCGCTTGCGCTGTCCTCGTAGTCGTCCTGTTCGCCGTCGCCTCTCGAATTCAAGTCTCGGCCTGGCAAAATAGCGTAACTCTTTTTTCTCAGGCGGCCGCGGTTGCTCCGACCAGCGCCTTGGTGCATCATAACCTCGGTTATGGATTAGCCGAGCAGGGCAGATACCGCGAAGCGATACCGCATTACTTAGTGTCGCTCAGCCTGGACCCGGGCCTCGAGAGGGTTCACTACAATCTCGGCCGGGCACTTTACGAAGAGGGCCGACTGGAGGATTCGATCGGGCACTTTCTTCAGGAACTCAAGTCTGACCAAGCTAGCGATCGCGAACCCGACGTGCGAACCGCTCTTGGAATCGCACTGACGCGGACTGGTAGGGTCGAGGAGGCGCGTCGTGAGTTCCTGAGTGCGTTGAAATCACGACCGCAATCAGCTGAATTTCACGCGAACTGGGGTTCCTTCCTCGCCAGAACGGGGGAATTAGAAGCAGCAGCACGCGAGTTCCAGGCCGCGATCCAACTCAATCCCGCTTACACGGAGGCGCGATTGAACTTGGGCCACGCACTGGCTTCATTAGGTAGGCCCAGTGAAGCCCTCCAGCAGTTCCGGGCCGTACTTCGGCGATCCCCAGGCAACGTCGACGCAGCAATGCAGATCGACGCCATCGCACACGGAAACCAATAGAGTTTTCGAGCGCATTGCTATATACATCATTTGAACTACTAAACCGCCTGGCACTTATTGAATTTGTGCAGTAATCGCCTGGCTCGGACCTTGCGGGCTGCTGAGTATAACCGTGACAGATGACACGTCATTAGAGTTTCCGTGTATCGTGAATGGCTGGTTTAGCCTAAACTGAGTCCCGGTTAGTATCGATGTTGGGTCTCGATACCAAGTAGCGAAATCCTCGACGGTCTGCGGAACCACCAGATTTCGCGTCTGCAGATTTGCGTTCCCGCCAAAGGAGAACGCGGCAGTAACCACCTGTCGGGCCGTGCAAAACCCGGAAAGTGTAACCAACAGCCCGTTGGCACCCGATCTAGTCGCAGTAGCTTGACCTACAAACTGCGGAGGTGCAGCTGGGATTGTTATCGTCTTTGATTCCAGCGCTGGGCTGACGGTCTGCCCAACGGTTTGTAGTGCTGGGGTGACGGTAATCGTCCCAGCTGTGGTTCCTGCCTGAAGCTGCGAGTTATTGTTTTCGACTACGACATTTGTCGTATTAGCGGGAATCGTAAATTGCAACGTCCGTGAACTATTCGCAACGAATTTAATCATCTGGTCGTCCGCGCCCGCCGTCGAGTTGAAGGTGAGCGTCAAAGTTCCTGCGAGGTCGACTGGGAACGCCGATGACGGGACAATCCCGACCGAAGGTTGACTGTTGGGCGCAACTACATCTGGAACATTGACTGTAACCGTCGGCGTAGGGGGATCGATAGTCAGTTGAAAAGTTCTTGTAGCAACGCCTCCGAGGCTATCCGTCACCTGTGCGGTAAAGGTAGATGGTACATTGGCAACCGTGGCTGTAGTGGGTGTCCCTGAAAGAGTACCATTGGACGCAAGCTGCAATCCAGGCGGTAGAGGTTGGCTCGTCAATGTATTCCAGGTGTAAGGTGGCAGTCCTGGAGACGCAATCAGCGGAATGGTGTATGCCGACTGCACTTGCGCCGTCGGCAAGATGGATGCTGTTGTGATGCCGACCGCGGGATACACAGTCAGTGACACCGGTTGTGTCGCCACCCTGCCGTTGACGTCGGTGACGGTCACCTGGAACGGATAGTTCCCTGGCGTGGTGGGAGTCCCCGCAAGAACAGTGCCGGAAAAACCGGTGAGCGCTAGGTTGGGAGGGAGTATTCCGCTTGCAGAGTTTACACTCCAGGTGTAGGTAGCCGTACCACCCGAGGCAGAGAAGGTGAAAGAGTACGGTCGACTCACCTCGCCAGGCGGCAAAATAGACCGGGAAGCTGAAGTGGGTGGTGACGTTATGACCAGCGGCGCCACGATAGTCAGACTGATGAATCCCGTCACAGTGCTTGCACCACTGCTCCCGCCGGCTGAGTCTGTCACCGATACAGGTAATCGGAACGTACCGGATACGGCTGGGCCGGAACCCGTTGACGTCACGGCTCCATCCGAACTTAAAGTGAGTCCGGGCGGCAGCTTGTCTGAAGCGACACGGAATGCATAGAGACCGAAGAGCCTGCTGACTGGAATACGGTTGTTCGGAAAAGCTTGATTGGTAGCAGGATCTATGATGGGAACCGGGAACATGGAAAAATCGCCCGTTCGTTCGGCGGCAGTCGGAACGTACACATTGGCATAGACCTGACCGGGAGCAAGTTGCACCGAGGCATCGGTAAATACCTCACCCGGTAGAGTCGGCGGTAGTATCCCGGATAGGATTCCGGAACCGGTGGCGTTGCCAAGCACGATCCGATCTCCATTACCGGCAGGCCCCGTCACAGAAGCTATTGATGTGAATGGAACCAAGCCCGCCGGGAACGCCTTCGAGCCGGCTTGAGCAGCAGTCCACTGATAACGCGGTGGAGCCGGTGCACCTGCCACACCGGTTGCAGACGTACCACCTGTTGCGGTCAGAGCAGCAGAATAAGAAGACCCTTGAAGTGCAACAGGTAAGGAGGACGTTGTTATCGAGAGCGGCGGGTTTATGGCAATGCTCACCTGTGCAGTAGCATTGAATGGAAACTCCGCAGGAGGCGGCAACGTCGCGGTCGCCGTAACCTGGAACGGCACTATTCCGCTTGTTGGGCTGGTCGGGCGGCCGCTGAGGACCCCATTGCTGTTCAAAGTCAGTCCGTTCAGTCCGGAGGGCACAGGTGAAGAGATGCTCCAAGAAATGGTCGTCACGCCCGGTTGTCCATCGAGGTTCGAAGTAAACGTGAATTGGTAAGTAGTGCAAGCTACAGCGGATGTAGGCGTACAAAGATCAGCTCCGGGGAGCGGGCGAGTGGCTTGGGGATTATTGGGATTAGCAGGAGGAGATGTGATCGTGAATTGCCCAAAAACTTGTGCGTAACTGGCGCACAGAAGAACTGCCGCACTTAGTACAACGCGGTTCATAGCGTTACTTCTCCGTGGCTGGTTTCTCAGCAGGGATCACGGTCATCCGCCCGCCGTCATCGTTCACATCGAGCAAAGTGATCGGGTGACTTGGTTCATCACTGAGCCGAAACAGAGATCCGCCCTTAAATGAGGTGACTCGCACGACGTCGCAAGCGCATTGCACCTCTCTGCCGGCTTGCCGCAGTAGATCTATCACAGCGACCGAATGAGTTCCCGGATTAGCAACGAGTGCCTGCCGGTTGCCAGCGGCAACCGCGATCGACGTGGCGTCGCGAATACCATCCTGCTTGCTTGCCATCACATCGGCAACCGGTTGTCCCGAGGCAGCATCACCTACTCGGAATAGCTGATTTGCGACCGGATCGGCAACGAGCGCGTCGGACGAGTGAACGAGGAAGCTTATTGCTGAAACCGCACCGGCAGATATGACAAGCTGCGGTCCGGAGTGGGCGCTTAGCCGCTCCACCGTGTTGTTCCCAGCACCGGAAGTAACAACCAACAAGGCCGTCCCAGCATCGTCGACCGCGGCCAGAGTAGGTTGCGACCGCAAGACGCTTAAATCCAACTCCACGATCGACGGATCACCCGGAAGGCCCGAAACCAGCTGGGCCCGAGACGTTTGCCGATACAGCAAGGCGGCAGAAGTACAGCTTGGACTCGTCACTAGTGCATCCGGGGCGTTGGGTACGGCGAACGGCGCGACCGTAGCCGTCGTTCCACCGCGGAAAGAGATGAACTCGACCTTCCCCTCCGATCTAGTGACTCCAATGGCGTAACCACCATCCGAACAAATCGCCGCTGCGCTCAACTTGTCATCTAGCTCAATTCGAGGTCCCAGTGAAGCTGATCCAGGTATGCCAGAGACGAGTCTGATGTCCCCCGAACGAGAATCGAATAACCTGCCGAGCAGGGGAGTTGCAATCTTCTGCGCGGCAAGATCGCCCGGCAGGATCAACGTAGCAAGAAGAAGTTCGCCAATTCCTGCGCATTCGGCTCTATTCGGCCATCTCATGATTTAGCCTCGAATGATTCGGCACCTACTGTGGAGCGCCGACTGTCGATGTGCCGCTCGGGGCGCCAGCGGTGATTGTTGTTCCTGTCCCCGGTCTAGTGAGACCGATCGTGGTACCGGCAGCCGCTCCCGCGGCCACGCCCACAATAATCCACTGTTTGGGCGTAAGTCCCCAATGAGTAGTTGGAACGGGTTGAAAATTGGACTGATGGATAGCCACGTGGGGGGCAAACTTACCATCGTAGGTGGCGGAAACGTCTATTTGGAACTGCCCGGATACCGAGTTCGGATGCAATCCCCGAGCGACTGCTTGTCCATTTACGTCAGTCACGGATTGAATCATTCTGGTTCCATTCAGGAATGCTCCGCTCGCCCCTTGTTGGGGAGCAGTGAATGTCACTACCGCTCCAATCACCGGCCGGTGATCCCGATCCTCAACCCGCACGATTGGTTCGCGCGCCGTGCCTGTCTTGATATTGTTGAGCGCTCCCTCACCCTGAACCACGACAATCATCAGAGCCGCTATTTCGGCACTCTCCTGGGCTCTGGCCAGCTCGAGCCCCATGGAATTCAGCAAAACACTGCTGGCAATCAATGGGACGATAGCTTTCGTCAAGAATCGAGACGTCACTAAAACCTCCGCTCATGGAGAATCGTGGATGCAGACATACCGGCTCAGACCGAAGTCGGACTCAACTGTACTCCCCATTCTCTTTTCAGTCAAGGATTAGTAAGCAGCGAAACGATAGTTGTGACAGAATG
>JBJMGJ010000515.1:0-25329 GCA_045807965.1 Bryobacteraceae bacterium
CTTGTTAATGCAGGCCTGGAAACTCGCGCCTGCCCTGGCCTGCGGCAACACGGTGGTGATGAAGACCGCGGAGCAGACGCCCCTGACGGCTCTGCGTATTGGCGAACTCATCCTGGAAGCTGGATTTCCGGAGGGCGTGGTCAATATTCTCCCCGGCTATGGTCCGACTGCGGGCGCGGCATTAGCGCGCCATATGGATGTCGATAAGATTGCGTTCACCGGTTCCACCGAGGTAGGCCACCTGATTCTGAAGGCCGCGGCGGAAACGAACCTGAAACGAGTGACTCTCGAGCTCGGTGGCAAGAGTCCCAATATCGTGCTCGCGGACGCCGACATGAACCAGGCTGTGGAGGGTTCTCATTTCGCCCTCTTCTTCAACCAGGGCCAGTGCTGTTGCGCAGGATCGCGCGTCTTCGTGGAAGAGAAGGTCTACGACGAGTTTGTGGAGCGCAGCACGGAACGCGCCAAGCGTCGACGTGTTGGTGATCCAATGGACAAGATCACGGAGCAGGGTCCGCAAGTCGACAACGACCAGTTCACGAAGGTTCTGAGCTACGTTGATGCGGGCAAGCGCGAAGGCGCACGGTTGATGTGCGGCGGTGAACGCGTAGGGGACCGCGGCTATTTCGTGGCGCCCACGGTATTCGCGGACGTGAAGGATGAAATGAAGATTGCCCAGGAGGAGATCTTTGGACCCGTGATGAGCATCATGAAGTTCAAAGACATGGACGACCTGATCGAGCGGGCGAACAAGACGATCTACGGTCTGGCTGCCGCTGTCTGGACCCGTGACATCGGCAACGCGCACTACATCGCGAACAACGTTCGCGCCGGTACGGTTTGGATCAACTGCTTTGATGTGTTCGACGCCGCGGCGCCGTTCGGCGGCTTTAAACAATCGGGTATTGGTCGCGAACTTGGCGAGTATGGCCTCCAGCAATACTCCGAAATCAAGACTGTGACGATGAAACTCTAAACGAGTACTCTTGAAACGAAAAAAGGGGACGCCGACCCGCAGGCCAGCGTCCCCTTTCTAATTTCAGATGTGATCTTGATTAAGCGGCGAGCGGCATGTCGAGCACGGCGGCCATTCTTCTCGGCATCTCGAGCACATTCGGCGTGGCCTTCTCGGTATCAACCGTGTGCTCCTGGACGGATTGCCCGGTCAGAGCAGCGGTCGCAACCGCCAGCAACTCTTCGGTCCTCACGCTCAGGTCGAATTCTTCGGAGAAGCGGTGCAGTTGGGTGTTGAACGCCCGCCGCAGAATCACCAGCGCCGCCTCCAGCCCAAGCTTCGGGATATCGACGATTGCAAACTTCAGGATGCTGTCCATCAACATCGTTTCAACGTTCAGCATTCGATAAATCGCTCGGCGATTCTTCATCACATACTTGACTACTTCCTTGCTGCGGTAGGCAAAGTAGTGCTCGCGCGTCAGCCAGGCATATTTCTTGGTATCAAGGGTCTTCAGTTCGCGACCCAGCTTGCTAGCCGCCGACGTGAACGCCCGGTTCAGTGCTGCCGTTTCTTGAATGTCGTAAGTGAAAGCGTTTGTCGCCTTTCCGCTGAACGGGTGAGTGCATTGGAAAACCAGGACCGGGTAAGCCGTATGCGGGCGAAGCAGAACTTCCGGATTGGCGTTGAACCATTCGCGAACCCAACCGCGCATTGCAGTCTGCATCGCTTTCGAGATGGCCGAGTAGGTGGGGAAGTACGCTGCCGTGCGTTCCTTCGGTGCATTCTTCCATGCGGAAAAATCGATGCTCCCGAACGAAGCACCTATCTGTACTTCTGCCCCGCTATTCTCGGTTTCCGGTGAAGCTGTCGTTCTTGCCGGCATCTCGATTAGCAAACCCATGTTGTCTCCTCCAGGAGCTCCGTTCCGCTCTCGCGCGAAGCTCATCCCATTGCTCGCAGCCGCTCTGCGAATGACTCGAAACTAACACTCGAGCCCGAAAAATCAGCCTGTACTTATCGGCGGGAAATTCCCACCCCTTTAGGTAAATCGTTCAATCAAGGTAGGTAAAAAGTGCCTGAGAACTTTTTTTCGCGTTTGTGACTGTAATTTTTACGGTAGTCGTATTGAGGGAGAAATCCCTAATCCCGGGATTATCCGCCTCTGCCACTCTAAGTCGAATTGGCGGAACAACGGGCTATTCTATGAGTACTTTGGCCCTTACCCGCCGAACCGAAACTTGCTATAATCGTCCTGTATAAGCCCCGGGAGGGACGCTTATAACTCTTACACGATCCCGAGTCGCATTCTTGCTGTTCAGCAATCGCGTAAATCTTCTCCCACCTACAACTGTGTCTATTCCGGCGGCGCCCTCAGAATTCTCCTTAATCCTGCTTTGATGAAAGCTTCTGTTCAGATCTCACGAGGTATCGAATCTCTATTCGGAACTCGTGATGAGAATATTCGATTACTCGAGTCCCAACTCGGGCTGCGTACCCACTTAAAAGAAGGGAATCTCCTTGAATTAGAAGGAGATGAGGACCAGGTGCGCCGCGCCGAGCAGATTCTGGGCGACTATGTCGACCTGGTCAAGGAAGGCGCTAGCTTTAACAGCGGCGACCTCAACAACTTTCTCCGGGTCGTCACGTCGGACGGGAATGTCTCGCTGAGGCGCCTGGTGGAGAGCGGAAAATCCCGGAGCTTTGGTAAGAAGGTTCTGGCCCCGAAGACGGTCAACCAGCGTCGCTATGTGGATGCCATCGAGCACCACGACTTGACCTTTGGAGTGGGCCCGGCGGGTACAGGAAAAACCTACCTCGCGGTGGCGATGGCGGTTTCAGCGATTCTGAACAAGCGCGTAAGCCGCCTGATCCTGACGCGCCCGGCTGTCGAGGCGGGTGAACACCTCGGATTTCTCCCCGGCACTCTCCAGGAAAAAGTGGATCCGTACTTGCGGCCACTGTACGATGCTCTCTTCGACATGATCGACCCGGACAAAGTCGAGAAGCTGCTTGAGAAAAACGTCATCGAGATCGCGCCGCTCGCCTTTATGCGCGGACGCACGCTCAATGATTGCTTCATTATCTTGGATGAAGCGCAAAATACCACGGTCGAACAGATGAAGATGATCCTGACTCGTCAGGGATTCAACTCCAAGATGGTGGTGACTGGCGATCACACACAAATAGATCTTCCGACCGGGCGAAAGAGCGGTCTCTTGAACGCGATTGACGTGCTCACCGGAGTGGAAGGGATTGCTTTTGTGAACTTCGACGAGAAGGACGTCGTTCGTCACGTTCTTGTCCAGCGAATTGTGAAAGCATACGATCGTTACAACGAACAGATCGGAGCTGGCCGTCAACTAGCCTTTAGACTCGGCGGAGACAACGGTCAAAGCCGGCCTGCTAACGATGTATCGGGTTCGGACGAAAGCGAACTCAATCCCGAAATCACAGTCGAGATTCCTTCAGACGCATCTCTGCCCCCTAACTAGTTATGTCACCTGGTGACAGTACCGTTCTATTCAAATCTCTTCCCCCGAAGTTTCGGCTTACCTCGCCTGAGAAGCGCCTTCTGAGCAAATTTTCTAAAACACTCTCGGAAGATGTGGTCGACGGGTTGCCGTTCACATCTCTGATCACGAACGACCGCGAACTCCAGCGGCTGAACAAGCAGTTTCTGGGTCACGATCACCCCACCGACGTCCTCTCGTTTCCGTCAGGCACGCCAGGTTACCTCGGCGAGCTGGCCATCTCCGTCGAGCGAGCCGAGGCGCAGGCCCACTCGTTCGGCCATGACCGCGTCGATGAGATCCGCGTTTTGATGCTCCACGGCTTGCTTCATCTTGCCGGGATGAATCATGAAAGCGATCGTGGCGCGATGTCCAGAGCCGAAAAGAAGTGGCGTTCTCATTTTGATTTGCCTGTCACCCTGATCGCGCGGACAAAGACAGGGAAGGCGGTGCTGGCATGACATTCTTGTGTCTCAGCCTGGCTTGCGGGCTTACCTTGCTCCTGGGCTTCGTTTCTCATGTCCAGCTTCTGTATCTCGAATCGATCCGGATTATCCGCCGCGAAACACAGTCGCTCCAATTTTTTCGCGAGACCTTGGCGGGCCAGATCGGCCTCGAACTGGAGGTCGGCTCGCTATCGTTCTCGCTGATCAAACACGTGCTGTTGTTCCTCATCGGCGTGTTCTACCTTTGCACGCTCGTACGACCCCAAGTGGCCGCGTGGCAAAGCGTGTTGGAGGCGATTCTCTGTTCTTTCCTGAGCATGCTGGCCTTCGTGTACCTTCTGCCGCTACTTCTGTATAGAAGGAGTGATGGGCATTGGCTGAGGCGGCTCGTCCCCGTAATTAAAATCCTCGGCTATGCCGGACGTCCTTTGGCCGAATTGGTTCGGATCTTTGGCTCTCTTCTCGACTCCGAGGGTGGAAGCGGTCGCGAAGATACCTCCGTTGATTCAGCCGAGAATGTGGAAGCCTTCATCACCGCTGGCGCCGAAGAGGGCATTTTAGAAGAAGAAGACCGTAAGCTCATTCAATCGGTTGTTGCATTCGGGGATAAGAGCGTTCGCGCGGTGATGACGCCTCGCCCCTCAATAGTCGCCATCTCGGCGGACAAGTCGCTCGAAGACCTCCGGCAGCTCGTTATTCACGAGCAGTATTCCCGCATACCCGTTTATCGCGACACCATCGACAATATGATCGGATTTGTCCACGTGCGGGACATGTTTGAATTGGACGACGAAGATCGAAAGCACAGACCGCTTCGCTCGCTTCTTCGAAAACTGCCGCTTGTTCCCGAAACAAAACGCGTTAGCGAGTTGCTTCGCCAGATGCAGTACGATGGTTCGCACATGGTGGTCGTTGTCGACGAATATGGCAACACCGCCGGCCTTGCCACCATGGAGGATGTTGTCGAAGAAATCCTGGGTGAAATACGCGACGAACACGAGCCGGATCGCGATGTAAAGCAAGAAGGAGACCACGTGTACGTCGCCTCCGGAAGCCTGGACCTGGACCGGCTGCACGACTTACTTGCATTCCGTCCTGAAGACGATACCGAATCAACTACCGTCGGCGGTTTAGTTACGGAGTGGCTGGGCCATGTTCCGAAGCCTGGTGAAACCGTGGAACGCGGCGGCATCCGAGTTGAGGTGCTGGCCGCGAATGACCGCCGTGTGCAGGAGGTTCGTGTGTCACGCGCTCCAACTCCGTCCCCCGTGGGCGCCAGCGCATAATGGCCGTTACCCATCGGACCGGCTTTGTATCCATAGCCGGACGACCAAACGCCGGAAAATCAACACTGCTGAATGCGCTGATCGGCGAGAAACTGGCCATCACCGCGCATCAGCCGCAAACAACCAGGACGTCCATCCAAGGAGTATTGACTACCCCTGAGGCGCAGATCATCTTCGTAGATACTCCGGGCATCCACAAATCCGACACGCTCATCAACAAGCGAATGATGGAAACCGTGCGCAACATGCTCTCGGAACGCGACCTCATTCTGTACGTGGCGGACGCGACTCGTGCTCCGGCCGAAGAGGACGAGCATGCATTAAGTGCCCTCCCGAAATCGTCGAACGCGGTCCTGGTGCTGAACAAGGTCGACCGGCTGGATGATAAGCGTCTTCTCCTTCCGGCCATCGCCCGCTACGCCGAACTGTTCCCTTTCCGGGAAAGCGTTCCCGTCTCGGCTAAAACCCGCCAAGGCCTGGGTGAATTGCTGCGAGTCATTCAGGAATCGTTGCCCGAAGGCCCGCCTGTGTTCCCGGAAGACTACATCACAGATCAGCCGCTTCGCTTCATGGCCGCCGAGATGATTCGGGAACAATTACTTCGCCTGACTCACGCCGAGGTGCCTCATGCGGTCGCGGTGCTTGTCGACAAATGGGAAGACACTCCGCGGCTTACGAAGGTTGACGCCACAATCTATGTCGAACGGCCCGGACAGAAAGTCATCGTCATTGGAAATAAGGGCCAGAACTTAAAGAAAGTCGGTACCAAAGCTCGCGAGGATCTCGAACGGCTTCTTGACCGCAAGGTATTTCTGTCCTTGTTCGTTAAGGTGAAACCCGGGTGGCGCGAGGATCCGTCTTTCCTGAGTGCGATTGATTGGCGTTCGATGATAGGCTCAGAGTCGGAAGAACCGAAGTCATGAGAAAGTTTCTGGCCCTCCTCTTGTTTTTCATCTGTACACTCCCCGCGTTTCCCGCGGACCAGAAGGCGGGCGCGGATGATCGCATCTTCGATCAGGTGAGGATGCGTCTTGCTACCGATGCCGATGTCAAAGGCGGCAATTTCGACGTCACGGTGAAAGATGGCGTCGTAACCCTGAAAGGGCGCGTCGATACCGAAAAAGGCAAATCTCGCGCCTCAAAGCTGGCCAAGAAAGTGAAGGGCGTGAAGCAAGTTGAGAATGATCTTATGGTTGGGCCGCCCACAAGCGACTAACCTTCGCATCTTCCTCCTCCTCGTTCTTTTCTTCTCTTCCTTCTCGCTGCGGGCGGAGCAAGATTCTGCTGGTTCCGCCGAACTCGATCGCCTGGTTGCGGTGGCCAAGACTTGGGCGACCATCAAGTATTTTCATCCCTTTCTGGCCGACGGGACCATCGATTGGGACAAAGCTCTTCTCGAGGCCTTGCCTCGTATCCGCGCCGCTCGTGACACGGAGGAGTACAGAGGTGCCGTCGGGACGATGTTGTCGGTCTTGCAGGATCCGTTGACTCGCGTCCTTTCACCCGGGGAGAAAGTGGGCGTTCCTTCCGACCTCGCGCCGCAACGTACCAGAATCCATCACGGGCTTACTCCGTACACCCATACATGGCGAGGATTCTACTCCGGGGTGGTTGAAAGATCCGCCGCGCCGGTCAGCATGATGTCCCAGGTTTTGGCCTCGGACCTGGTAGCCTCTATTCGACTTTCCGAGCCGGTGATCAAAGGCGCACCGCGCGTTGTCTCCTCGAATCCCGACCGCGACTATGCCGAGGATGCGTTCCCCTCTACGGAGCTCCGGCTCTTAAGTGCCTTTCGCTTGTGGGGCGCCGTTCACTACTTCTTCGCGTACAAGGACCTGATGGATGAAGACTGGGACGCTGCCTTCTCCCGCTTGCTTCCGAAATTTCTATCTGCGCGGGACGCTCTCGAGTACAACCTCGCTGTTTCCGAACTGGTTAAGACGCTGGCCGATTCGCATGCAACTGTGGAAAGCGCGGAGCTTAAACAGTACTTCGGTGAATCTCCGTTGGGCTTGCGTCTGCGGCTAGTCGATCGCAAACCGGTCATCACGGAGGTGCTGGACCCGGAAGCTAAGGCCAAGGGTGTGCGTATTGGCGATCTCCTGACGAAGATGAACGGCGAGCCCTTTCCGGAGCGGGTCAGGCGGCAGGCTTCCTACATCTCTGGCTCCACACAGCAGAGCCTGGGTGTTCTTGTCTGCGACCGCGTTCTCAAGGGCGCGGAAAGGTCTTCCGCCGTTCTCACGACTACTGCCTCCGATGGCTCCAGCAAAGAAATGGCGCTTAGCCGAAGTGCGGCGTATGCCGCTTCGCTGGTACCGCAGCGGTCGGGGGCCATTGTTCGAATCCTGCCGGGGAAGATCGGCTACCTCGACATGGATCGCCTGGAAGAAAGCGCGGTCCCTTCCGCATTCGACAAACTTCGCGATACCGTCGGAATCATGTTCGACTTGCGAGGCCGTTTTTTGCCGAACGCGCCGTCCCTTGCTTCGCGTCTCAACTCAAAACCGAATGTAACGGCGGTCATCGTGAACGGACCTGTGTTGCTGGAACCGGACGCGCCCCACACCGGCGCGGACTCGTACAGCGCCAGTTATTTCTCTTCAACAGTCGTGCCCCGTTCTGATTTGCCGAAATACAAGGGCAAGGTGGTGGCGTTAATCGATGAACGAACGGCCGGTGCCTCGGAATTGGCTGGGCTATTTCTGGAGGCTGCCACAAAGGTGGATTTTGTCGGGTCACCCAGTGCCGGTGGTGTCGGCGAGTCCACGGATCTGGCGCTTCCTGGAGGTATCCTGGTGTCCTTTTCCGGTCAGGACGTCCGGCATGCGAACGGAGGGCCGATCCAGCGTTTAGGCATCCAGCCGAACGTGAGCGCGCCTCCCACACTCGAAGGGATTCGCTCCGGCCGCGACGAAGCGCTGGCGAAAGCTCTCGGATCGTTTACCGAACAGTAGGTCGTGAGTCCTTTGAGCAACTTTGACCAATGCCGAAGAGTAGCTCAGCTTGCCCGGCAGCGCATTAAAGCAATCTAAACGCAGAGAACCGGCCCCTGCCGGGAAACTCAACTGCGATTGAGATGGCGATCACGCTTTCGTAACCTGCAAAGAATCACTCCAGCGATCCCGATGCTAGCCAGTGCGAGGGAAAACGGCTCAGGTGTTTGTGTTGCTCCTCCGACGTACATGCCACCCGGGCCGGCGTCGGCAACGAAGCTTGTGGCGCCGGTCGCCAAATTCAGAGTCAGCAACTGCTGAGTCCCTACATTGAAAGCATATTCAATTCCGTTTACTTCAGTAATGGCCGAGATGGTCTGAATGGTAGGTGCGACGACCGTTGCGACTGCGGTGTTCGGATCAATCCTGTACAGGTTGTTAAGAATTGCAGGAGTGATATCCCCGGATGTAGGGTCGACTCTATTCGTATCGAAAGTCGCATACAGATTGCCATTGGCAGAGAATAGCGTCGATGAGAAAACGTTCGCAGTTCCGTCGGGATTGCTAGTGAAGTGCGAAGGAAACGGAAAGGCCGGTATGCCGGTAGATCCTACCAGCGTTGCGGCTCCGGTCGCCGGATTGACTCTATAGAGATTTTGATTGTAGTCCGTTGCATACAGGGTTCCTCCTACAGCTCCGAAGGTGCTTACTGACCTTGGTCCGCATGGAGAATTTGGTGTGGAACAGTCGGACAAACCCGTTGGGCCTATGACGGTGGGCAAGCCAGAAACGGGGTTAATAGACGCCAGATTGGCATCAAAACCAAGAGTAAGCAAAGATCCATTCGAAGCTGGAACCAAGCCCCTGAAATCCTGGTCCGCCGCGTTCCGAATTTGCTGAAAGGCTCCGGTACCGAGATCGATTGTGCCAAATTGCTGGTTACCAGTCACCAAATTAAACGCGGTTACATATACCGAATCAGCGCTTGCCAGAGCCGACACGGAAAGAAGCGCGAGGAACGCAACCAAGGAGTTCTGTCGTTCGACCATGTCGGGAAGCCTCCTGTACCTTTAGCGGGAATAGTACAGCCGTGGTGGTAGGAGGTCAATGGCGGTACAAGTACCCGCGGTACTGCCTTCCTGCGCGAGGTCGCCACGGAGATCAACCAAGATCCAGCGCACTTCCGGGTTGCCCCCTTGTGCGGGCAGTGGTACTGTAGAACTTAGGCGTGCTCTGCACGGGTGCGTTCGCAATGTGTTCTTATGGCAAGAGTTTGTGAAATCTGTGGTCGCGGACCACAATTCGGGCATCGCATCAGCCATGCCCACAACGTAACGAAGCGTCGTTGGAATCTGAACCTGCAAACCGTTCACGCGGTGATCAAGGGTGCCGGAAAGCGGGTGCGCGTCTGCACCTCCTGCATCCGCGACGGCAAGGTTCAAAAAGCCCCTATCGCTTCCTAATCCCCAGCCTACATTTTTCGTCCATCAACGACATCCATATACTCGGGATGTCGTTGCAAATAGGCCTGAACGAAGGAACAGAGTGGTACTACGCGCATATTGTGTTCGCGCGCATACTCGAGTGCGGTGCGCGCCAGCAGCGCCCCGATCCCTTTTCCTTCTAGCCGATGCGGCACTCCCGTATGGACCAATACCAGATGGTCCGCGCCCCTGAGTCGATACTCGAGCACGGCGATATCGTCGGCTTCGCGAACTTCAAAGCGGTGCGCCGCCTGATTATTCAAAGCAACTTGCGGTTGGTTTTGTGACTCACTCATCGAAACTGGAAGTTTAGCGCGGCAGCGGCAGGCGAACTGTTGTTCCGGACTGCGCGGATTGCCTCGCGGCATCCAGAATCTCGGTCGCGGTCACGTTTGTGTCGAGCGACGACATGTCGTCTCTACCCGTGATCTTGCCGTCGAGAACGGCGCGCAAGTAGTGGAGTGGATCATCGAAAGGACTCTCGAGCGGTTTCGCATCGGATATCTGCTCCGCTTTCTCTCCCTCGCGCCTGATGATCACTCGCTTCGCCGCCACTGTCTTCGCATAACCCGTGTTGCCGTACACCTCAAGATCTTTGATCGAAAACGGCCAGTTCCATGAGCCTTGAATAATGGCAATTGCCGACCGGTAATTCACCACTATGTCCGCCTCGTCGTCGACTTTGGGATATCGTTCCGGCTGAATCTGTTTCGTGATCGCTGTGACGCTCAGCGGAGCCTGTCCTTTCATCAGCCATGTCGCCAGATCGGCTCCGTAGCATCCGAAGTCGAAGAGTGCACCCGCACCGTTCAGCTTCGGGTCCGTTAACCATTGCACGAACTCTGGCTGCATGTTGAATGGCCCGTCATGGCCGTCGTGCGCAACGAATTTTCTCGGTGCGCCAAGCGCTCCGGCTTGGAGCAAATCGTAAGCGCCTTTATTGCTCGCGTACCACGTTGTTTCGTAATCCACGAGCACGTGAATGTGTCCGGATCGCGCTGCCTCTTCCATCTCGAGAGCGTCGTGATAGCTGACGGCCAGCGGCTTCTCCATCATGACGTGCACGCCGAGTTTCGCGCACTCCTTAACGACAGCCGTGTGATCGAACGTACTGGTGAATACGAGCACAGCCTGCGGATGGGTCCGCGTGATCATGTCATTCAAACTCGAGAAGTAAAGGGTATTTTCGAGGCCTAATCGCTTTGCGTAGCGGTCAAACAGTTCGCGTTGCGGTTCCGCAACACCGACCACCTGAATATCAGAGCGATGCAAAGCCGCGCCGGCGGGCACTAATGCTCCACCTCCCAGAAAACCGCTGGCGTGCCCGTGCACCAAGCCAACGATGCCGACACGCAAAGGAACTGGAGCATTTGTCTGAGGCCAGGCATTTAGAGCGGCCGCAAGGACGGACACGATTCGAAGAACTTTGATCATTATGGAAAGTAAAGCGCACCCATTCTGCGGAGAAAAGCTAACGATTCCGCCATCTCATCCATACCGTTCATTCCATCCTCGATGCTGACCCAACCCGTATACCGGTGTTCCGCCAGGATTCGAAAGATCGCGTGGTAATCGTTCAACCCCTTGCCTGTTATTCCATGGCGCAGCTTATCGGAGTAGCCGATCGTGCCATCACTCTGGCGCAGGTCATCGAGTGTCGCTCCGGGCGCGAGCCAGCGGTCGCTTGCATGCATGCTGACAACTCTGTCCGCAACGGAACGCAATAGTTCGATCGGATCGTCGCCGGCAACGATCGCGTTTGAGGGATCGTATTGCACTCCGAAGTGACTGCGATCGTCGATGGCCGCCACGATCGCCAGGAAGCGATCCGCCTTCTGCGCGAATTCCGGGTAGCGCCAAAATCCATCTTTGTAGTGGTTCTCGAGTCCGAGGATCACCTCGAACTCTTTTGCTATCGGAACCAACGTTTCGATCGCCTCGATGACCCAATCGCGGCCTTGCTCCCATGTGACCTCCGGATAGCGCTGGCCGCTGAGAATCCGGACAACAGCACCGGGTCCGCCCAGAAACCGTGTGACCCGGATCCGTTCCGTTTCCTTCTCAATCTCTCGTTTGCGCTTATCGGGGTCCGGTGCGGTGAAATCAGGCGAACAGCACATCATCGGCATGGCAAATCCAGCCCGCCCTAGCCTTTCTGTCACCTGCTCGAGGTAGTCCCGATCGAAACTCGTCAGGAACTGGTCATAGAGTTCGAGACCATCGGCGTCGAGATCTCTCGCCCTCTCGATCCACTCGAACAACGAGATCTTTCCGCTTGCGATGTCTTCGAGATAGCATTTCGGGAACGCTGAGATTTTAAGCGGCATCAGGGGGTGAGCACAGCCTTCACGTATTCACCGCCTTCCATCTTCTCGAAGCACTCGTGCCAGTCGGACAAAGGAGCAATGCGGCTGACGACCGGCTCAAGATTGATCTGGCCCGATACGATCATGGCGACTACGCGTTCCCAGACAGGCCAGTTGTGAGAAAAGCTTCCCGAGATTGTCACGTTCTTCTGCACTAGTGGATCCAGGCTGAACTGAAGCGGTTGAGGGCCCCAACCGACCTTGATGATCTGGCCCGCGGGTCGCACAGCCTGGAGCGCCATCTGTAGCGCTGCGGAAGCTCCGGAAGCATCGATTGCTACATCTACTCCCAGCCCATCTCCCGATCCGCAGACGTAATCAACGACGCCGCTGTCCAGCGTGACGTCGGCACCGAGCGAACGGGCAACGGTGAAGCGGAATTGATCACTTGGCAAACCCGCCACGATCACGTGACCCGCGCCACTCAACTTCGCCATGTGTGCGCAGAGTAGACCGATGGGACCCGGTCCGATCACGAGAACGGTGTCACCCGGCCGCACGCGACCGTTCACGCAAACCGCGTTGTATGCCACGCAGCACGGCTCTGTCAAAGCTGCGCGCTCAAAGGCCAATACGTCGGGGATTCGGTGGAGACAGCGCGCGGGAACCCGAACATACTGGGTCATCGCGCCGTCCACGCCATAACCAAAACCTCGGCGGGTGGGATCAAGGTTGTAGAGTCCGCCACGACAAAGCGGGGAACTTTCGTCGATAATGGCAGCCGTCTCGCTCACAACGCGATCGCCTTCTCGAAAGCCTTTTATGTCAGAGCCAACGGCCGCTACCGTGCCGCAGAATTCGTGTCCCAGAATGCAAGGGTAATTCACAGGCCAGCTCTGGGTGCCTCGCCATTGGTGAACATCGCTCCCGCAGACACTCACTGCGCCTACACGCAGCAGCACGTCAGAAACGCCAATAGAAGGAATGGGGACTTCACGTAGTTCAACTGAATACGGGTCCCTGGCGAAGTTCACGAGCGCGGGCATGCGTTGGCTCGTAGCGGCTGCCATCAGGCGCCCACCTCAGAGCCGACGGGAACGTTTCGGTATGCGTGTACTCGTTCGCAGATGGCGCGAAGTACTCCTTCAAGGTCGCCGCTTGTCGTGCGGAACGCATGGGCATCAATCGCGAGCGGCGCCCCGATGACCACGAGCGGCGCTCCATAGCGGGGCGTATCGATTGCTTGTTCAACAGTCAGACCGCCAACAGCCTGCACCGGAACGGAAACTGCGCGCACCACCTCCCCTAATCGATCGAGCGGCGTGGGCGGGTTCAACCCCCGTTCACGCTGCAGATTTCTCATGTCATACCCGATGTGGTGAACGATGTAGTCACAGCCGAGTTCTTCGAGTCGCTTCGCGCCGTCTACAGCGTCAGACATGGCCATGTTGTCGCCCATCACTTTTACGCCCAGATCTCGCCCAGCCTTCACCACGAGTTCCACAGTTTCCGCGTGAGCCTGTCCCATAACCACAACATGAGTTGCACCAGCCTTGGACATAAGCTCGGCTTCCAGCCATCCGCCATCCATCGTCTTCAAGTCTGCAACGATTAGCACCTCGGGATAACGCGCCCGTAATTCGCGCACGCCGCGCATCCCTTCCGCAATGATGAGCGGCGTTCCCACTTCCAGCCAATCGACGCCGGCGCGGAGCGCGATTTCGGCTGTTCGAATCGCCTCATCTAAGTCAATCAGGTCGAGTGAAAGTTGAACCGTAGCTTTCATGAATTTCTAAGCAGACACTGCATCACGGACCCGGAGCCGAAGCGAACCACTCCCAGCAGCTAGCGCCGATTTCCAACTTCCACGAGAGCGAGCGCGTTCGCCTGTAAACTCAACTCTAACGAACCGCCCTGGAGTTTCTCTGGCGCGGATGGCGTAACGGCGGTCGCCTGGTTCAGGCTCTCAACTTGTTCTTCTGTTGGGTCGAGCGGACTTCCTATCGCCTTGTAAGCGCGTAATGTGTTGCCATAATCATCGTCAACGCGCGTTATCGTCACATCGGTGTTGCCGGCCGCGAGATTCTGGAACGCAAGGCGCACGGTCTTATCCCTTCCCGTTTGGTCCGGATCAACGAGGTTCCACACGGCTATAGCAAGCGTTCCATCCGTGCGGCGGGTGATGATGACACTTGTTGAGTTGTTCGGGATGCGCTCTTCGCCCAGCCGATGAAGTAAGGCGAAGTCATAGTAACTCGGCTTATTGATACCGCCCTTCGCCCGCAGTCCAAATTCGCCAATGAAGGGTTTGGCAATCGGGCCGCCTTCTTCGAACACGTCCGAAAACGTCCAAAACGAGAGCATCTCCACTTTGCCGTCGCATTCGCGAATCGTATTTGCGAGAGCCGGTCCCACGAACGAGGTATCGCGTGCCTCTTTCATGCCCGGCACGTTCCATTCGGTCCACAGAAGAGGCAGTCGTGGTGTGCTGGAACTCTTAATCTGCCCTTTTACTTTCTCCACTGCACGGCATACCCGGTCGCGAGTCGGTATGTTCTCGTTCGTTCCAAATAGGTTTTCGACAGTGTCATCCGCGTAGCCGTGAGTCGATACGAAATCGACCGGTACATGTTCCCTGGCTGAATGTTTCAGAAAGTCGCTCACCCAGTCCGCGGCCGCGGTTGCGGGACCGCCCACTCGCAGGCGCTGATTCACCCCTTTGATCGCACGAGCCGTATGGTCGTAGAGTTCGAAATAACTTTTCTGCCGCGGCACGCCGTTCCAGAAATCAATGTTGGGCTCATTCCAGACTTCGAAGTACCACTGCGAGACTTCGTCGATTCCGTAACGTTCTACCAGGTTCTTGGTGAACGCGGTGATCAGACCGTCCCACCGGTCCAAACTTTTCGGCGGAGAAACATTCTGCTTGTACCAAAAAGGATGGAGCGCATCCGGATTAAACGCCAGCTTCTTCGGCATGAAGCTGATCTCAACTACCGGACGCACACCGTTTTTCAGGAGCCCGTCATAGACCTGGTTCACGTAGGCGAAGTTGTAAACGGGATTGCCATGTCCGTCCTCGTTGTAAACGCCCAGTTCGTCGTGAAGGATGGCATGAAAGCGGACGTAGCGGAAATCGGTAATCTTCTTCACCGCACGCAGGTCGTTCCGGTAACTCTCCCGTAACGTGAGAATGGCGCGGCCCGAACCGAACATTTCCTCCCAGAAATGAGGGAACGGAGTACCCGGCGCTTGGGCATCGATGACGATTTGCTCCTGTCCCAAACACTGAAAAGCAAGACAAAGAGCCAGGCAAAAGATAGGCGCGGGATTCGAAAAAGCAGAACGCAGCCGTACTGGTCCCATGCCTCATTGATACACCCTGTTGCTTTGATTGCGCTTGTGACGCAGGTTCGCGGGAACAACGGTCCCGAGAACATAGACTTACGCTGCCAACCTGGGATTTTCCCCTGCCGCGTTAAGCTCAGAGAGTGTCGCGGGTCCGCGCAATTCTAAAGCGCCTCGGTCTTTCCGGCGTTGTTACTGTTGTGGGCGGCGCGTTACTGTTGCTTCTCTACTTCAGCGGGCACGCGCTGCTGGCGGTCCTTGATTTCCTCATTCTGATTCCGTTTCTGATCACAGTAACGGTGCGGGGCATTCTCGAGCTGAAGCGGCATTCGCTCTGGAGCCTTCGGAATCGGCTTCTGTTGACGTACTGCCTGTTCGGTGTTCTCCCGATGTTGCTGGTCTTTACGCTCGTTGGGTTAGGCGCCTGGGCGCTCATGAACGAGCTCGCGATTTACCTTGCGAGTTCCGCGCTGGACCGGCGCCTCGATTCCATCAACGCAGCCACGGAAACGATTCGCCGGATCCCTCCAGAACAAAGGGAATCAGCGGCTCCGCAGATCCAGAAGGCCTTCAGCATGAGCTTGCCGGGTATTGCTGTCTATATGACAGACGGCACTGGAGCCCATAGCTATCCCGCTACAGCGCCGCCGCTCCACATTTCTCGGGAATGGAAGCCGGTGCGTGGACTACTCGTGTACGACAGCCATTTCTACGGCTGGTCTCACTACGCTGACGGGAACCTGGACATTGACGTCGTTGCGCCGCTCACGAATCAGCTGATCGAAAATCTTGTGCCGGATCTGGGCGAAATCGCTTTGGTGGAGACACCCGAAGGGGATTCACCGCGCAATCGAGTTCCTGCCGCGGCCGGTTCTCTAGAAGCTGTGCAAAGCGGAGGAACAAAACCAAGGGCAAATCCCGATTACCGAATGAGCGGCGGTTCCGGTGGACGCCGCATGAGCAGGCTGCCCCAGGCAATGAGCCGATTCGACGTTCCGGTCTTTATTCCGTCCACTCGGCCTCATTACCATCTCGACTCACCGGGCAAAACGTTCTCTGGCGTGCTCTGGGTATACTCCCGCCCTTCTGCCGTTATGCGATCGTTCTTCTCTGGCTCGGAGGTCATTCGCGACGTTGTCGTTGATTCGCTCATAGCCGTCGCGGTCGTGTTTCTGTTGGTGGAACTGGTGGCAGTCTGGATCGGTGTCTCGCTGTCCCGGCGTATGACGCGGGCGGTGAACCAGTTGTATGAAGGTACACGCCGCGTCATTCAGGGCGATTTTCACCACCGCATCCCGGTGACAGATCAGGATCAACTGAGTGAGCTTGCCCAATCGTTCAACCAAATGACTGGCAACCTCGAGCGGTTGCTTTCGGTAGAGAAAGAGAAAGAACGACTACAAACGGAGCTCGAGATTGCTCGCGAGGTACAAGACCAGCTCTATCCCAAAGAGGCGCCTCCTGTTTGCGGCTTGAAACTGACGGTGCGCTGCGACCCCGCTCGAATGGTCTCCGGTGACTATTACGATTACCAGCAGATTGCAAACGGCAAGGTAGCTTTCGCAATCGGGGACGTTGCCGGAAAAGGTATCTCGGCGGCGCTTCTGATGGCGACACTGCAAGCGGCTCTGCGCGCCCAGATCAATACCTACATGCCGGCAAATGAGAACGAATGCAGCAATGCGCCGGAGATCGACGCAGCCACGCTCGTCTCGAAACTGAACAAACAGATCTATGCGCATACGGCACCCGAGAAGTACGCGACGTTTTTCTTCGCTCTCTTCAACCAGGAAACAAGAGTGCTGACATACACGAACGCGGGGCATCTCTCACCACTGCTCTTCCGCGGCGCTGAAGTGATTCCGCTGGACTCGAACGGCACAGTCGTAGGAGCTTTTCCTTTCGCCAAGTACGATGAAAGCTGTCTCACCCTGGATCCCGGCGACCTGCTGGTTTGCTATACCGACGGAATTACAGAGCCCGAAAATGCGTTCGGCGAGATGTTTGGCGAAGAGCGCCTGATTGAGCTGGTCAGGCGTCACGCGCATCTCGAGGACGGCGAGATTTTGAACAACATTCTGGAAACCGTCCGAAGCTGGACCGGCTCCCCCGAATTGCACGACGATATGACACTTTTGATTGCACGCCAGGTTCAAACGGCGTGAAGATTCTGACTGCCGATCAGATGCGCGAAGTCGACCGGCTCACGATTGAGCGCGGCATCCCGGGCCTGATCCTGATGGAAAACGCAGGCAGCCGCGTAGTTGATTTCCTGCTTGAAAATCTCGCTCCCCTGAGCGGACACGACGTAGCGGTCGTTTGTGGTAAGGGGAACAACGGCGGAGATGGATTTGTCGTGGCGCGCCAGCTTTTCACGCGCAAGCTCTGTCGCAAGTTAACTGTTTACGAGCTCTTCGAACCCGATACTTTGACCGGGGATGCCGCCGTGAACCGCAAAATGCTCCAGGTTTGCGGCTGTCCTGTTCAGTCGAATTTGCGAAACGAACCCAATCTGGCGACCGTCGTGGTGGACGCCGTGCTCGGAACAGGTCTGAAGGGACCGGCTTCGGGTCCATCCCTTGAGGCGATCCGGAAAATCAATGGCTGTTTCCCGAGCGCGTCGAAAGTAGCTGTTGACATCCCGTCCGGCCTGCCCTCCGATGACACAAAACCGGAAGGGCAGTTTGTTCGGGCGGATTACACCGTCACGTTTACTGCACCGAAAAGAATCCAAACTTTTCCAGGTGCTTACGGGCTCATGGGCAAGCTTGCCGTGTTCCCGATTGGTAGTCCGGCTGATCTCTGTTCCAAGAATCCGGCGTTCCAACTCAATCTGACTGAGCCAAACGAAATCGGACACTTATTCGCGAAAAGACCGAACGATTCGAACAAAGGAATGTACGGTCACGTGTGGGTGATCGGCGGCTCCTTCGGGAAGAGCGGTGCGCCCGCTATGGCCGGTTTGGGTTCGTATCGCACGGGAGCGGGCCTTGTCACGGTCGCAATACCGAAATCCGTCCTCACTGCCGTGGCCGCGGTTCGGCCGGAAATAATGACCGTGCCGCTGGCCGAAACAGAAGATGGCCTGATCCGAGAATCGGAGGCGGACAGACTTCTGCCGCTTGTCGAGAAGATGACGGCCCTGGCTGTGGGACCCGGCTTAGGAACGGGCGACGAAGTGAAGCAGTTCGTCCGCCGCTTGTACAGCGAGTCGGATCTTCCTGGCGTTTTCGATGCCGATGCCCTCAACGTACTGGCGAGTGACTTGCCTCCAGCGAATGGAAGAGTCCGAGTGCTGACGCCGCATCCCGGCGAGATGAGCCGGCTCGCAGGCATCTCGACGAAAGAAGTACAGGCCGATCGTCTCGGTACGGCTCAGACCTTCGCGGAAAAAACGGGCGCGACAGTCGTGCTCAAAGGGGATCGCACCGTCATTGCCTTTCCGGACGGTGAAACCTGGATCAATCCCACAGGCTCACCCTCCATGGCCACCGGCGGGACCGGCGACATCCTGACAGGTATGATCGCGGGCGTGATTGCACAACATCCGAAAGACTGGAAGCGGGCCGTTGTTGCCGCTGTTTGGCTGCACGGCCGTTGTGGCGAGTTAGCCGCCGAGCGCATGGGCGAGCAGTGTGTCCTTGCGACAGACTTGCTCGACAGTTTGCCGCGGGCGATCGATGAAATTCGTCCGGTTTGAGTCCTCCTCGCCGGAGGAAACACGCGCCATCGGCCGTCATCTCGCCGCCGTCCTGCCGAAACAGGCCGTAGTGTCTCTTGTCGGCGATCTAGGCGCGGGAAAAACAACCTTGACGAAAGGGATCGTGGAGGGGCGCGGTGCGGCTCGGGAGGAGGACGTTGCGAGTCCAACGTTTACGCTGATCCACGAATACGGCGATCCGCCAATGGTCTACCACATTGACCTGTATCGCCTGGATCACGAACACGAAGCCGCAAGGCTCGGACTTGAGGAGTTGTTTGAAATGCCTGCTTTGGTCCTAATCGAGTGGGGGGAGAAGTTTCCGCGGCTTCTCCCACCGGATCGAGTCGAAATCAGGATTGCTCAGAGCGGGGAAGACCGGCGGACGATCGACGTTTACGAATCCTTGCCGCAGCCGCAAGACTGAGGATTCCGAGCGCTACCGCCGCCGCGCTGGCGGGCTCGGGAGCGGCCGTCGGCGTTCCGACGAGGTCGTCATATGCGAGGTTCGCAATTAGTGCATGCCCTGCCGTGGTCGGGTGTTCCATGTCCCAAAATAGATAATTATTAGGATTTACGCCTGCAAGACCTTGTGCCGGCGTGGTGATGTTTGTGAATCCGTACGCGGACGGGTTCGCCGAAATGGCACTAGCCAGATTGAAGACATCGACACCGGTCACAGAAATCCCCTGAGCCTGCAAAAGGCCAATGTCGGTACTCCACTCGGCGTTAAACCCGGCAACTTGTGCGTTAAGTGCCGCATCCCCTGATCCGAGAGGGGTGTTGCCCAGAGGAATGATGTCAAGCCAAAGGAAATTCTTCGCTCCCGCAGCCGCAAGCGTCTGAATGTTTCCGTAGAGGGCATCTGCCGCTGCTTTGCCCGTCGATGACCCGTTGAACAGATCGTTCGATCCGCCCCAGATCGTATACAGGGCCGTAGACGATGCGCCGCTCGGATTAGCAAACAGATAAGTATTCACCTGGTCGGTGATGTTATAAAGCCCGTTCGATCCGGTTCTCGCCGTAGCGAAAGCGTAGTCCGTTCCACCGGCCAAAGAAGGTTGAGGATCGGGCACATTTAGCTTGCCCGCCAACTGTTCCACCCACAAACCAAATGGGCCGCTTGTGGCCGGGGTCGTATTCGGACCGTTGGTAAATCGGCCAGGAGCATAGTTATCTCCCGGAAACTGCTCCAATGTCGCGATCGAAAGGTTGCCGGTATCGGAGAGGCTATCTCCAAATGCCACAATCTGATCGACGGACGCGCCAAATGCCGGAGCAAATGAGGAGCCTAGTAGCAAGGCCCCGACGAAAAAATGCACGCGCATAAGTTCTGCTAACCCTCTACAATCCTTCTCTCTAAGGACTCTACCAGAGGGAACCTGTGTCGGAATCTCTCGCTGGTCCTAATGACGAAACTAAAGTTTAGATGGGCCGCTACAATGACGGATCATGCGTCAGGTACTGGCTCTTCTAAGTGCGTTTGCCCTCGCGGCACAAGCTGCTGATCCTCCCCGGTCGCTGCGCGGTTATTCGCCCGCGAGTTCGGCCACTGAACTCGAGTGGGAAACGAAATTCAAACAAATTCCTCAACAGGATCGCCTGCGGGAGAACATGCGCCGTCTCTCCGCCCGTCCGCATCATGTCGGCTCTCCATATGACAAAGACAACGCGGAATGGATCGCCGCTCAACTGAAGTCGTGGGCCCTTGACGCCAGGATTGAGGAGTTCGACACGCTCTTCCCGACGCCCGTCGAGCGCTCGCTCGAAATGTTAGAGCCAGTGAAATATAAAGCCAAGTTAGAGGAACCTGCCCTTCCGATTGACCCGACCTCTAATCAGAAGCGCGAACAACTTCCTACCTATAACGCCTATTCAATCGACGGCGACGTGACTGGTCCGATCGTGTACGTGAACTACGGGGCTCCGGCCGATTATGAGCAATTGGAACGGATGGGTGTTTCTGTTCACGGCGCGATTGCTCTAGCCCGCTATGGCGAGACCTGGCGCGGAATCAAGCCCAAAGTTGCCGCTGAACATGGAGCAGTGGGCTGCCTGATTTATTCGGACCCGCACGATGATGGATATGCGCAGGGCGAAGTCTATCCAAAGGGTCCGATGCGTCCCCCCTTCGGAGCGCAACGCGGCAGCGTCATGGACATGCCCGTGTACCCGGGCGATCCGGCGACGCCGGGCATCGGGGCCGTTCCGGGCGCTAAGAAACTCGCGCTGAGCGAAATTCAAACCATCACGAAAATTCCCGTAATGCCGATCTCGTATGAAGACGCCGAGCCGCTTCTAAAGAACCTGAACGGGCAACTCGTACCTGCAGCCTGGCGCGGTTCCCTTCCGCTCACGTATCAAACCGGGCCCGGACCCGCAAAGGCGCATCTTCATCTCAAATTCGATTGGAGTCGTAAACCGCTGTACAACGTGATCGCCAGGATCCCCGGCGCGAAACATCCCGACGAGTGGATTATTCGTGGCAATCACCACGATGCGTGGGTGAACGGCGCTGCCGATCCGGTCTCGGGCGCCAGTCCAGAGATGGAGGAAGCGCGTGGTTTAGCTGAGCTTTTGAAACAGGGCTGGAAGCCCGATCGCACGATCATCTATGCATGGTGGGACGGCGAAGAGCCGGCTCTTCTTGGTTCGACCGAGTGGGCCGAAACGCATGCGGACGAATTGACCGAGCACGCGGTGGCGTACATCAACTCGGATGGCAACGGGCGCGGCTTCTTCCGGGCCGGCGGCTCTCATTCGCTCGAGACCTTTGTCAACGACGTGATGAAGGACGTAGAAGATCCAGAAACAAAGATGACCGTCTGGAAGCGAGTACGTTTAGCGGATATCTCGAAGGCGAGTGGAGCGGCGCGCTCGGAGCTGCGTTCGCGTCCGGATCTTCGCATTCGTGCTCTTGGTTCCGGTTCCGATTACACAGTCTTTACCGATCATCTTGGAGTCGCAAGTCTGAACATCGGATTCGGCGGCGAAGATGCCGGAGAAGGTCAATACCATTCAATCTACGACGATTTCTATTGGTACACCCATTACGAAGATACGGACTTCGCGTACGGCCGCGCCCTTGCGCAGACGGCGGGATTGATGATGATGCGCATGGCGGATGCGGATGTTCTGCCATTCAAATTCACCAACTTCGCGGAAACCATCCACACCTACGTCAACGAGATTAAGAAGCTCGAATCCGATCAACGCGTTGCCGCAAAAGAACGGAATATGGAGATTGAAGAAGGCGTTTACCAGGCGCTTGCGGATCCAAAGAAGAGAATGATCCCGCCTTCGAAAGAACCCATTCCGCCTTACCTGAATTTCGCGCCGCTTGATAACGCGGCGGATGAGTTAACGCGCGCCTCTGAGGCTTATGAGAAAGGGTTTTCTGCTGGCACGAAGGAAGCGTCCGCCAGCCTTGATGCGAAGCTGATAAAGACGGAGAGGCTACTCCTCAACTCGGAGGGTCTGCCGAATCGGCCGTGGTTTCAGAACCTGGTCTACGCACCCGGCTTCTACACGGGATACGGAGTGAAGACTATTCCAGGCGTTCGCGAGGCCATCGAGCAGAAGCGCTGGGCAGAGGCGGATGCGCAGATCGCCAAGGTTGCGAAGGCGCTGCAGAGCGAAGCCGATCTACTGGATGAGGCTGCCAAAGAATTTGGCAGCCGTTAACCGCTTCCCTAAAATCTAAGCCAATTTAAGCCGCCGAGGCACTCTCTTGAGACTTCGGCGGCTGATAGCTTCCCACCACGGGCCGGAACGTTTTCACCAATCGATTCCAGCCGTTGATTTGCACGACCGCGAGTGTCAGATTAGCCGTCTCTTCTTCGCTGAAGTGTGCTCGCACACGTGCATACAACTCGTCCGGCACATCATGCCCGGCGATCAGCGTCAAGTGTTCCGTCCATTCCAGGGCTGCGCGTTCTCTCTCGGTGAAGAACGGTGTCTCTCGCCACGCGCTGAGCGCGTAAATCCGCTGCTCCGATTCGCCGTGTGCGCGCGCATCTTTCGTATGCATGTCGATACAGAATGCACAGCCATTCAGTTGCGAAGCCCGGATCTTCATCAGCTCTCGAACAGCAGGTTCGAGTCCTGAGTTCTGAAGCGCAGTCTCCAGTCCATACATCGCTTTCAAAATGCCGCTGACAACTGGCTGCGAGAAATCGATCCTTGGGCCGCCGTTCTGTGCATTGGTTTCCGTCATTTGTTGTCCTCTGCTATTCACGACGAAACAGACCCGGCATTTGTGATGGGTGGGGAAGTTTTTGTACGCTGAATTATTGGACACAGTTGAGCGTGATCAATCAAGGGTGACGAGTACGTCTGTGCGCAAGCGGCTCATGTCTCTTGCCTACGGTTATCTCGGTAGCCTTGCGGAAGCAGAGGATCTCGTGCAAGAGGCACTTCTGCGATTTCAATAATCCAACGTGCCATCGATTGCGAACTCCGAAGCATGGCTGACCACGGTTATTACGCGCCTCGCCATCGACAAGCTTCGTTCGGCCCAGCATCGCCGCGAACTCTACGTGGGAGAATGGCTGCCCGAGCCCGTCTTTGGCGCTCCGACACCCGAGCAGAACGCAATCACTCAATCCCGTCTGTCGTTGGGCCTGTTGTATCTCCTCGAAAGATTGGAGCCGGAGCAGCGAGCCGTATTTGTACTCCGGGAAGTATTCGAACACTCGTATACCCACATCGCCGAGATATTAAACAGATCCGAGGCTGCTTGTCGTCAGTTGATGGTGCGGGCCCGTTCGAAGCTCGAACGCTCGCGCGAGGATCCTCCCGTCCCCTCGAACGTGGCGGAGCCACTCCTGTCACGCTTTCTCCATGCTCTGGCAAAGGGGAATGAGAACGAGTTGCTTCGCGTTCTTGCCGACGATGCGGTACTCGTCGGTGACGGAGGCGGCAAGGTGCGTTCCATCCTCAAGCCTGTGTATGGCGCCGATCGCATTGCGCGATTCTTCATGGGGATAATGCAAAAGCTAGGAAGTGGATGGGATGTGGTCCCAGCTGTTGTGAACTCTGGCGCCGGCCTCATCACACACACCGACGGACAACTCAGCTCCGTAGTAGCCATAACTGTTGTCGCCGGCCGTATTCAGGCAATCTACTTCGTCAGTAATGCGGAGAAGTTGCGAAACCTTCCCACCGCTCCAGGGGACCACGAATGAAGCTGCGACGCTCGATGCGCAGCGACCTTTTCCGACGTGTGACCGGAGCAGCCGCAGTACCTGCTGATGCCGCGGGCGCTTGCCGATGAAGTGGGTCAGGTGTTACACTTCTCTCATTCAATGCCTCTAAGCGTCTCTGCTTGTCAGTGACCTCTTAGCTTCTCGAGGCAATCTCCCGTCTACACGCTCCTTAGTTGCAGCGAAAACGCAGAGTTAGTCCTGCGGCCCTCGTCGGCACGACCGTTGCCAAAGGAGATACAGGGGTGCTATCAAGAAGAATTTCACCGGTTCTATTGCTGGGTTTAGTTCAGGCGGTGCTTTACGGCCAGAACTACCAGGGCGCAGTGCGCGGAACCGTGAGTGACGTGTCGGGTGCTGCCATTGGCAGTGTGAAGATCACGTTGACCGATCACGCGACCAACGTTGCCCGGACTACCCTTACGAATGCTGAAGGCGAGTACGTCTTCAGTTCGGTCGATCCGGCGACTTACTCCGTCACCGCGGAAAGTCCAAACTTCAAGAAATTTATTCGCCGCGACGTTCTGGTGGCCACGCAAGCTTCGATCACCACGGACATTCAGCTCGAATTGGGAACCGTCTCCCAGAGCGTCGAGGTTTCCGAAGAAGCTCCGCAACTGGAAAGTTCGAATGCTTCAAATGGCCAGGTGATCGACACGCAAAAAATGACAGACCTGCCGAACCTGGGGCGCAATCCTTTCCTGTTCGCGAAGCTGTCGACCAACGTGGTGCCGGTCGGTGATCCTCGCTTTAATCGCTTCCAGGACCAGAGCGGATCGTCACAGATTTCAATCGCAGGAGGTCCCATTCGCGGCAATAATTACACCATCGACGGTGTGCCCATCACTGATTCCACGAATCGTGCCGTGATCATTCCCTCGATTGAAGGGACTCAGGAGATGAAACTCCAGGAGAATACGTACGATGCCACCATGGGACGAACGGGCGGCGGCGTCTTCAATACGGTCCTGAAGTCGGGATCTAACGTTCTGCACGGTTCGTTGCTCGGCTATACGCGCCAGACGGACTGGCTCGCCAACACGTTCTTTCGCAATGCAAGCGGCCAACCTATTGCCGATCAGCCGCAATACAACTGGGGCGGCTCGATTGGCGGTCCTGTCTCGATTCCAAAGGTTTACGACGGCCGGAAC
>JBJMGJ010000516.1:0-3759 GCA_045807965.1 Bryobacteraceae bacterium
CCCAGGACATGACGGACCCCGCGAGTGATCCACGGCTTCACGCGCCCCTCCGTGCCGTGATCCGCTTCGGTAAAGGCGGTGAACGCCGCGTACCAGTAACCTTGGGCGCTCGTTTGAGTGAAGTGGGCACGCTCGAAGCCTGGGCAGAGTCAAAAATCAGCGAGCATCGCTGGCGTTTGCACTTTCAACTGCGTAAGACTGCGGATTCGGCGGACAGTACGCCGGCTCTATCTGCGGTGCGATCGACAGCCGTCATCAGCGCGGAGTCTCTCGTGCAGGCAGAGCAGCTGATTGAGGGTGTTTTCGGTAAGAGCTCATCGGGGCTGGCACCGGAACAACTCCCGGCCCGCTTAGAACAAGCGTTCGGGTTGGGGCGCCTGTCCTGGCCTCTTCCGACGATTCGCGTGGTGGCCGATAAGCTCCTGGCCCTTTCTGACGGCAGGCGTAAGAATCCCCCGCATGAAGCACGCTGGCTAAACCTCACAGGCTTCTGTCTACGTCCCGGGTTTGGGTTTCCCGGCGATGAGTTGCGTGTGGAACAGGCGCGGCGAATCTATGCAGCCGGGCTTACGTTTGGGAACCAGGCTCAGAACGAAATCGACTGGTGGATCTTTTGCGGTCGCATTGCCGCGGGTTTGAACCGTAATCAGCAGGGAGATATCTACCAGCGTTTGTCGCCGATCTTGTTGCCCAAAGGAAAACGGAAGACGCGCGTCAACCCGAGTCTCTTCCGCGAAATGTGGCGCACGGCGGCAAGCTTGGAATTGCTTCCCGCGCAAACAAAAGCGCAAATGGGCGACGCTGTTCTCGATTTACTGAAAACGGGGCAGATGGTCGAGGCCGCCGTTTGGTGCCTTTCCCGGCTGGGTGCGCGCAAGCTGTTCAACGCGCCGATGAACCTGGTTGTGGCGCCTGCCGTTGTAAATCGTTGGGTGGAAGCGCTGCTTCGTTTGCCGCGCACGCCGTCTCTCCTGGAAGCCCTCGTGCGGATCGGGCAACAGACCGGTGACACGGCGCGCGATCTTTCACCCGCTGTTCTCGAATCCATCCGGCGTGCTCTTGAGAGTTCTCCGCAAACGGCTTCCCTGCTCCGGGAGCTGGCCGGCGAGACCGATGCCGCTGCAAGTAGCCGGACTTTCGGCGAGGAACTCCCGGCTGGCCTGGTTCTGGTGGAAGCCCCGGCTGTATAGCGTCTGCCATGGGGGAAACGGCAGTCGTCAATCGAATCCGAAAGCGCGCTGCCGCGATCGGCCAAGCCAAAGCACTGATTCGAGGCATCGGCGACGATTGTGCGGTTCTCCGGCCCAAGCCAAAACACGATCTTGTCTTCACCACAGACTTCGTTCTCGAAGGCAGGCATTTTCAATTGGCAAATCACACCGCCGCCGATGTCGGCCACAAGGCTCTGGCGCGCAGTTTGTCCGATTTGGCGGCGATGGGAAGCGAGCCCCTGTTCTGTCTTGTGTCGCTGGGGGTACCCATGAATCTGGGCGATCGCTGGATTGATGGCTTCTACCGCGGGCTGCTCCGGCTCGCGGCACAGCACCGCGTCACATTGGCGGGCGGCGATCTGGCCCGGTTCGACCGCGTCGTAGCTGATGTGATGTGTTGTGGAGAGGTGCTGGCGGGTAAGGCGCTCCTCAGAAGCGGAGCGCGGCCCAGAGACCGTATCTATGTCACGGGGGAGCTCGGAGGTTCTGCCCACGGCCTGGCCACGGGAAAAGGTCGGAGTTGGAAACGCCATCTGCGGCCGGAACCCCGCGTCCCTGCCGGTATGCTCCTCCGCGCTCTGCGCGTTTCCGCCTGCATGGATTTAAGTGACGGACTCGCACTCGATCTTCACCGCCTCTGCCGCGAATCCCGAGTCAGTGCGAAGCTGAGCGGCACCTTGCCGGTTGCGCAAGGAGCTTCGGTCCACGACGCCCTCCATGGGGGCGAGGACTACGAACTTCTTTTCACCGCGCCGCCAAGGAGCAAGATCCCACCGCACTTGGGCGAACTTCCCGTTTCGGAGATCGGTGTCGTCACAAACGGCCGCCCGGGCCGCATCACCTTTGCCGGCGAATCTCTTTCACCGGAAGGATTCGATCACTTCAAATGACTGAGAAGGAATCGCCAGCTTCGGCAGACACCGCTCGCATTGTCGAGCTCATTCTCGCGTTTCGCCGCTCGAAGACAATGTTTGCGGCCGTGGAGTTGGGAATCTTCGATCGCCTTGCAGTCCAGTCCTCGGCTTCGGAAGAGTTGGCGCAGGTAATCGACGTGAACTCTTCGGCACTCGCGCGCCTGTTGGACGCGTGTGTCTCGCTTGGCCTTCTTGCGCGCAACGAGGATAAATACCAGAACACTGCGGTGACCAACCGCTTCATAGTCAGCCACAGCCCTTCCACTTTGAGCGGCTACATCAAATACTCAAATGAGTCGCTGTATAAGCTTTGGGACCGTCTGGAAGATGCGGTGCGAGAAGGCGGCCACCGTTGGACACAACTCTTTGGCAACCGTGATGCTCTCTTCGACCATTACTTCCGGAGCGACGCGGAGGCGGCTAATTTTCTCGCGGGAATGCACGGATTCGGCCGGCTTGCCTCGCCCTTGGCCGTTCGAGCGTTCGACCTTAATCGGTTTACTCACTTGGTTGATCTTGGTGGGGCGACGGGGCATCTCGCGATAGCCGCGTGCGAGGCTTACCCAAACCTGAGAGCGACGGTTTTGGATCTGGCCAAGGTAGAGAAATTCGCTCGAGACCACATTGCGCGCAGTTCGGCCGCGGATCGCATCGACTTCCTCGCATCCGATTTTTTTGCCGAACCATTGCCTTCCGGCGATCTCTACAACCTGGGCCGCGTTCTTCACGACTGGTCGGAAGAGAAGATTCTGATGCTGTTACAGAAAATCCATCGGGCTTTGCCCTCGGGTGGCGGTTTGCTCATCGAGGAAACCATCTTGGACTCTGATCGTTCGGGACCCGTTCCCTCGCTCATGCAAGACTTGAACATGCTGGTGTGTACAGACGGAAAAGAGCGTACATTCTCGGAGTACCGCGAAATGCTCCAGTCCGTAGGGTTTGCAAGTGTCGATTATCGACTGACAGGTCCGACTGTCGACGCCATGTTAGCGATGAAAGGTTAAAGCGTCCGCTGTGCCTGGTCCTGTAACGATTGAGAAAGTCCCCTATGCCGGTTGGCCGAACTGCTACCGGCTCTCGAACGGCGAGGTTGAACTGATTGCGACGAGTGACGTCGGTCCTCGCATTATTCGCTGCGGCTTTGTCGGAAGTCAGAACTTGTTCGTCGAGATTGCTGATCAGCTCGGCGGTTCCGGCGAATCGAAGTGGCTGATGCGAGGTGGTCATCGGCTTTGGGTTGCTCCCGAAGTGATACCTGAAACGTATGCGCTCGACAATGCTCCAGTACAGGTTTCGCTGCAGAAGAATGGCCTTACTCTTCTCCAACCGGTGGAACCCGAGACGTTGCTGCAAAAGGAAATCACGCTTGAGTTAGCGGAGACAGGTTCCGTTACCGTGACGCACAGGCTCGAGAATACCGGAAGCCACTCGAAGCGGCTGGCTCCCTGGGTGTTGAGCCAGATGGCTCCGGGCGGCGTGGCAATCACGAGTTTTCCGCCCCGCGCCGGACACGACGTCATGCTGCAACCGTCAAATCCTCTGGTGATGTGGAGCTATACATACTTCACCGATAAGCGGTACAAGTTCCTGAATCACTATCTGCTGCTTCGCTACGATAGCGCGAACCCCTATCC
>JBJMGJ010000517.1:0-8626 GCA_045807965.1 Bryobacteraceae bacterium
CATTCGTTGCGGCGTTCATTGGTCACGGCCTCATTTCGATTCTGGTCGGTCTGGTGTATGCCGTCAACCTGCCGATGTTTCCGAAATACGCTCCGTTCTGGGCGGGCATCTTGATGCCGCTGTTCTGGAGCGGATTTATTGCAACGGTTCTTTACGTTGTCAATCCGGTGATGAACGACCGGATCAGCTGGCCCTGGTTCGTGGCGTGCCAGCTAGGGTTCGGATTAGTCGGCGGGTTCGTCATCGCGAGAAGCACAAGTATTCGAACCATGCAGTCGTGGTCGCTGGCCGAGCGAGCTTTTGTCGAGGCTCCGGGTGTGCATTCTGATGGAGAAGAGCACCAATGAGGCTGGGCCCGAACGGTCGAGCCAGTTCTTCCTTTTGTGCGCTGCTCGCCTTGTTACTTCTCGGCGTAGTGGCTTGCGACCCACCCGGGAGACCACCGCCGAATGCGGAAGAAGCAGAAGAAGCGAACGCGATGGATTTCCCGGGACTGTTCGGGCGCAACTGCGCCGGCTGCCATGGCGCGGAAGGCAAGAATGGACCGGGCAGAATCCTAAACAACTCACTCTATCTCGCAGTGATTCCGAAAGAGGAACTCCGGAAAACCATTGCTCATGGACGCCCGGGCACCTCGATGCCTCGGTGGTCGCGTGCCGAAGGTGGAGCTCTCACCGACAAACAAATCGACATTCTGGTTGAAGGCATCGAGAGTAACTGGAGTAAGCCCGCGCCCCCGTCCACTCCGCCTTTGCCGCCCTACAGCGCTCCAGTTGAGAGCGGCGAGGCAAATCGAGGCAAGCTGTTGTTTGCTCAGTATTGTGTGCTTTGTCATCGGCCCGGCGTGATCGGTCCCGTCACCGACCCGAGTTATCTCAGCTTGGTCACGAACCAGAACATCAGAACGTCGATCATTGTGGGGCGGCCCGATCTCGGGATGCTCAGCTACCGGAATCTCAAGCTGGGCCGCGCCCTAAGTAATCAGGACATCTCAGATGTAGTTACCTATCTTGCGTCGCTGCGCCCCGTCAACGCGGAACCGCTAGATACCTACACTCAGGCGAGCGGAACAGGGCAGAGCGGGGAGAAGACAAAGGGCAATGAGGGGAGCGGGAATGTACCCGGCCGTCCTCGGGACGAGCAGCGCCAGGAGGGTCCCCAATTTAAGAACGGAAGCAGCAGGGGAGGCGTAATTGAAAAAGGAAAGTAATACGGGCGACACGACACGTCAGGCAGATACGGGTAAACTGAACACTCTCGACCCCTCGCTCAGCAACTGGCTTTTCGCCGCCGGTATGGCGCTGAACGTGGCCGCTGGAGCGCTCATTGCGGTCCCGATCATTGGGTTCGTGTTCTCCAGCTTCGTGGAAAAGAAAGACCCGCGCAATTGGATTTCGCTCGGCAACCTTGAGGACTTTCCGGAGAAGACAACCCGGATCGCCACCTATCGCAATCCGTTCACCCGGCCGTGGGACGGGCAAACGGCAAATATTCCTTGCTGGGTGCGGCGGGCCTCCGGACAGGAATTCCAGATTTTTGCCATCAATTGCACGCACCTCGGCTGCCCGGTTCGATGGTTCCAGGAATCCGGTCTGTTCATGTGCCCCTGCCACGGCGGGGCCTTCTATGAGGATGGAACGCGTGCGGCGGGTCCACCCCCGCGTGGACTGTACCAATACGACCACAAAGTGGAAAGCGGGCAATTGTGGCTGAAGGGCGGCGAGATGCCGACTCTCAGCAACCCGGTTTAGTGGGTAGGCCTCAATGGTGAACAAGCTTCGAGAACTGGCAGTCTGGTTGGATGACCGGCTCCACCTGACCGCTTTGTATGCGTCTACGGCCGGTCATGAGGTGCCTTCGAGCGCGGGAAGCTGGTTTTACGTTTTCGGCAGCGCCACCCTGCTTTGTTTCGTTCTCCAGGTCATCACGGGAACGTGTCTCGCCTTTGTCTACGTTCCTTCAACCAATGAGGCGTTTACCAGCCTCGAATATCTGAATCACGCTCAGTTCTTGGGCTGGTACCTGCGTGCGGTGCACTACTGGGGATCAAACTTCATGGTCTTCATCATGACGTTGCACATGATTCAAGTGTTCCTGTTCGGGGCTTACAAATACCCGCGCGAATTGACTTGGGTGAGCGGTGTTTTTCTCTTGCTTGTGACGCTTGGGTTGGCGTTCACGGGCCAGGTGATGCGCTTCGACCAGGACGCGTATTGGGGCCTCTCGATTGGGGCATCGGTTACCGGGCGCGTGCCCCTCATAGGAGGTCAGCTTGTCCATCTTCTGCTGGCAGGGCCGATCATAGCCGGCGAGACCTTATCGCGCTTCTTCACTCTTCATGTCTTTATCCTTCCGGGCCTGATTATCGCAATGGTAAGCATGCATTTGCGGCTGGTGCTCACGAAGGGAATTAACGAATATCCGAAGCCGGGTGTCCCTGTAAAACGCTCCACCTACGACGCCGAATACGCCGAAATTCTGCGAAAGGAAGGCGTGCCGTTCGTTCCTCATGCGGTTGGCAAAGACCTTCTCTTCTCGGCCTTCACGATGGTCGCCATTCTTGCCTGTGCCTTCTTTTTTGGCCCGAAAGGTCCGCTGGGCGTTCCGAACCCGACCCTGATCAACACGAATCCACGGCCCGATTTCTACTTCCTGTCGATTTTTGCGGCCTTGGCCCTGCTTCCTGACTGGATGGAAGTGGTCGTTCTTTTCGTGGCGCCCGCCATTTTGATTGGACTGCTGTTCGCTCTTCCCTTTATCTCGGGGACGGGCGAGAAGAGCTTTCGGCGCAGACCGGTCGCGGTCTTATCGGTCATTTTCATCATGCTAGTGATTGGCACATTGACGTACATGGGTGAAACGTCGCCGTGGTCACCGCGCATGTATGCCTGGAGCGGCTCTCCTGTTCCGCTGAAGTACGTCCGGAAGCGCACTCCTCTCGAGATCCACGGAGCGCTTGTGTTTCAGAACAAACAATGCCGGAATTGTCACTCGCTCGGCAACGAAGGCGGTCTGCGTGGTCCCGCGCTGGACGAAGTTGCTACTCGACTCACGGCGGATCAAATGGTGCGACAGGTAATACAGGGCGGTGGGAATATGCCGGCTTATGGAAAGAAACTGACCCCTCCAGAGGTCGAGGCGTTAGTAGCATTCATGCGAACTCTGCATCCCCAGAACGAACGTGGCGTACAGCCCGGAGATAAGCCGCAGAATAAGCTACCGAGAGATTTCGCACGATCCGGCCCGCTGCTCGCAAAGCGGGAACGCTAGAGTGGACTCCGTAGGGGCAGCCGCTCTCGAGTCGTGGCCTTGGCAGCCATGGACGATCGCGGCTTTGTTGTTCACAGCCGTGCTCTATTGCGTCGGCTGGTTGCGTATCCGGCAATTGGTTCATACGGATCAGGACGGGACGCGGCTGGGATCTTTTCTGGCGGGACTGGCCATTTTAGGGCTTGCGCTCGATTCGCCGCTGGATGCATTCGACAAGCTTTTCCTTTCCGCGCACATGACGCAGCACTTACTGCTGTTGTCGATCGCACCGCCGCTCCTTCTGATGGGGCGGCCCGTTCTCCCGCTATTGCGCGGCCTGCCGAAGCGCTTCGTGAAAGAAGCGATCGGTCCTTTTCTGACCTCGCCCGGCTGCCTGAGAATTTCTCATTGGCTAACGTCCATGCCCGTTGCGTGGCTACTGTTCGCGATCAGCACTGTCGCCTGGCATTTTCCGCCGGCTTACGACTTAGCCCTGCGCTCTAACTTCTGGCATGAGGTTCAGCATGCCTGTTTCTTCTGGACGGGTCTCCTGTTCTGGATTCCGCTCATTCAACAGACACCGGGAAAGAGTCGCTGGCCGGCCTGGGCGCCTATACCGTATTTGCTGTTTGCGGACCTGGTCAACACAGTTCTGTCTGCAACATTCGTTTTCGCGGGCAGGGTGATCTATCCGAGTTATGAATCGGTTCACATCGGAAGCATCTCTGCAATTACTGATCAGACGCTTGCCGGCGCAATCATGTGGGTTCCAGGCTCGGTCGTGTACCTGATCCCGGCAGTAGTATTTGCCATGCGGCTGTTCTCGCCGGAACACGCGAGCGTCGAAAAGCGTGTTGTACGCGTCCCGAAACGGCCTGCGTGGAGCCAGGACTTACTTCGGCCTGGATGGCTTCCGGGAGCTCGACGCCTCGCGCAAACGGTTATGTTGGCTCTAGCGGTCGCGGTGATCGTCGACGGCTTACATGGGGCACAGATTGCGCCCTTAAACCTTGCGGGCGTCCTGCCCTGGATTCACTGGCGGGCGCTGTCGGTGGGGGCGCTTCTGCTGGTTGGAAATCTGTTCTGCATGTCTTGCCCGTTCACCCTCGTTCGGGACGGAGCGCGGCGGCTCATCACGCCAAAGCTGCGCTGGCCGAAAGCATTGCGTTCGAAGTGGCTGCCGATTGTTCTGTTACTGCTTTATTTTTGGACGTACGAGGCGTTTAGCCTGTGGAACAGCCCTTCCATTACGGCCTGGATCATCCTTGTTTATTTCGCGGCTTCGTTGGGCGTCGATAGCGTGTTTCGCGGCGCAAGCTTTTGTAAGTACGTTTGTCCGATCGGCCAGTTTCACTTTGTCACGTCTCTGGTTTCCCCGAGAGAAGTTGCTGTGCGCAGCCGAAGCGTATGCGGTGCGTGCCGCACTCACGACTGCATCCGCGGCAATGAAACGGCACGTGGCTGCGAACTCTACTTGTTTCAACCGAAGAAAGCCAGCAATCTCGACTGCACGTTCTGCCTCGATTGCGTGAAGGCGTGTCCGCACGACAATGTTGGCCTGCTGCCGGTTCTTCCAGCCAAGACCCTCATCGAAGATCCCTACCGATCCTCGGTCGGTAAACTCTCAAAGCGGACCGATCTTGCTGCTTTGGCGCTGCTTCTTGTTTTCGCGGCCTTCGTGAACGCAGCCGGCATGACGGCGCCAGTCATGATGAAGGAGCATAGATGGCACGCCCGGCTAGGCGCTCACGCCATGCCTCTCGTGGTTGGCTTATTCGTTTTTGTCGGCGCGGTAATCGCACCTGTTCTGCTGACCGCGGTTTGCACTGCATTCAATCGGCTGGTTGTCGAACGCAACAAAGTCATGGACTTATCCCGCCGCTTCATTTACGCTCTGGTTCCGATCGGTGTGGGCATGTGGGCGGCACACTTGCTGTATCACTTTGCGTCGGCTTGGAGCAACTCGGTTTCGTTTGTTACTCCTTTGCAGATCATCTGCCTTGACGCGGGACTGCTTCTGACCCTATATGTGATCCTGCGCGTAGCTGAACAGTACGGCGCCGGAATGCGGCGAGTAATGGCGATTGCTGCGCCCTGGGCTGCGTTGTCAATAGCGCTGTACGGGGCGGGGATCTGGATTCTATTTCAACCGATGGAAATGAGAGGCATGATCCATTGAGGTGCGCTTCGCCGCGGTTCTTTCTGATGGTACTGCTGTTTGCCAGCGGCCCACTGCTGCGTGCAGATGGAGGCAAGATTCAGTTGCAAAAGCAGGCTGGGCCGTTCCTCATCACACTCTTCAGCGATCCGTCGGTGGTTCGCGTGGGGCGCGTGGACCTCAGTGTGCTTTGCCAGAAAAGCAATGACAAGAGCACGGTACTCGACGCGAAGGTCTTTCTACATCTGACGAAGCCGGGCGGAGCAGAGATCGTGGAATTTACGCTGCCCGCCAACCACGAATCCGCGACAAACAAAACACTGTACGCGGCGCACCTCGATTTGCCGACTGCAGGTAAGTGGAAGGTTAAGGTTGATGCCAGGCGGGGTGGAGACGAGGCCTCCGTCACGGGGGATCTGAACGTACTTCCGAAAGAATCGCTGCTCGTTACCTATTGGCCGTTCTTCGTTGTCGTGCCCTTGATCGCTCTTCTGTTCGCGATCAACCGGCGGCTGAGGAGAGGCCGTGAACTCCGGCATCCGCGAGCACGGCCATAGCCGCATTTCTACCATTCATTGCGATTACACTGCCTCCCGGGTGAGTGCACGCGCCGCAGAGATAGAAGCCTTCCATCGGTGTTCGAGCGGATAGCCGGTTGCTCCACATGTAGGCGGGAAGGCACTCACCCTGGAAGATGTGTCCGCCTGTGAGCCCAACCCGTTTCTCGATGTCCGGAGGTCCAAGAGGCTCGGCTTCGATGACCGCGTCCGGGATGTTGGAACAAAAGCGCTGGAGTGCACCGAGGGCGAGATCACGAGCGGCTTGCCGGTGCGTATCCCAGTTGCCCTCCGTAAACCGATACGGCACATACTGCGAGAAGATGCTCATTGTATGAGTGCCGGGTGGAGCAACGGACCGGTCATGGACGCTCTGGAAGTAAAGCTCGGTCCAGAGATGTTCCGGCAAACGTCCGTCCCGTGCGGCGCTGTAGCTCGCCTTCCACTCCGCTTTTGTCAGCGGTGTGTTGATCTGTCCAAAATGGTGCGGCTCAGACGTACCGGGACGCGCGGAAAAGTTCGGCAATTCTTTCAGCCAGACATTCACTTTCAATGTGCAGCCTTCGATCGGGATCCGCTCCACTTTCGCGCGCCACTCAGGACAGGCAGCATCGGCGAGCAATCGCAGTGTGACCCTCCCATCAGCGTTCGACACAACGATCGGTGCCTGAATGCGCTCACCGCCGTCGAGCAGAACGCCTTCCCCCGGTACAATCCGCGCAACGGAGAGACCGCAGGCGATGCTCGCTCCCGCTTGTTGTGCCGCATCTGCGAGGAAGAAGGACACCATGCCCATACCGCCGGTGACGTAGCCCCAGGTTCCCGGTAATCCGCCTAGCCGGCCCGACGAGTGATGAAAGCGGATCGATGCCGTTCCGGGATCAAACGGACTTGCATTTGTTCCGATGACGCCTTGGCCCAAATACGCCATCTGTAGTCGCTCATCGCTGAAATAGTGCTCGACAAACTCGGCTATCGACCAGTCGAAAAGTACGCTTCGGGCTTCGTTATCGTTCCCGATGCGTTCTTCGAGTTCTTCGCGGGTCGGTGCATCGCCTATCCAGGCATCCCGGCCGCGTGCGGGGCGTACGGCGTCACGCAGGCGGCGGATCACATCCGACATGGCTCGAAAGCCGGCGAGATCTCGGGGTGCAAACCGGCCCAACTCGGCCTCACACCGCTCATCGTCGTCGTAGAGTTGAATGCTGGAGGCGTCGGAAAATGGAACAAAGAGGCCGTTGCTTGCGGGCGTCCATTGGTAGCCATACTTCGGCAGATCCAATTCATCAATTACCAGGGGATGAAGCAGACCGGCAAGATAGGCGCAGGGTGACATGCGAACGCCGGGCCATGGTTCCTCAATCGTGCAGGCGCCCCCAATTCTTTCCCGAGCTTCGAGTACGATAACGCGCTTTCCCGCACGCGCCAGGTAGGCGGCAGACGCGAGACCATTGTGGCCCGCTCCGACGACGATCGCATCCCAGCGCTGCCTGGTTAGAGCTTGGACGGGTGCTGGTAAGCCGAGCAGTCCGAGCGATTCGACCGCGCCAGGCATCGGTTATACGCCTGCGCCCTTGGACTTCCAACGCGACAGGTCCGGATCGTCGGAATCGTACTCTACGACAGAGATGCACTTTTGCGGACGAGAGTGACCCTCCGGAGTCCGCCAGCGGCCTTCGACGAACTTGACGTCCGAGAGTTTCTCGATACAAAGGCACCGCCAGTCGTCGGGGGAGCCGCGTCCCTTCAGTCCGCTGTCACTACCACCGCCGAACTGATAACAGAGAGCATGCGGCACGTCATCTTTGTTCCGGCCCAGGACATGCGGGCAAAGGAAGCGGGGCCTTCCGTTGTAGATTGCTGAGATGGGCTTACGACTAAGGAGGGAAATACGGAGTAAGTCGTAAATGACTTCGAAGGATTGGCGACGGATGGGCTGGACGGCAGCCATGTCTAAAGCATACCGCCCAGGATTTGTTTTATGTTTTAAGCCGTTCGCTGCAGTTCCGAATGCTGATTCTTGCGGGCCAATGCGGCTTGGGCAGCAGCGAGGCGGGCGATCGGCACACGGTATGGCGAGCATGACACGTAGTTCATGCCAATCCGATAGCAGAATTCGACTGAGCTTGGCTCACCACCATGCTCACCGCAGATGCCGACCTCAAGATCGGGCCGTGTCTTGCGTCCGAGTTCTACTGCACGCTGGATCACCTTGCCCACGCCGTCCTGATCAAGCACAGCGAAGGGATCAGCCTTAAAGATCTTCAGATCTTCATACTGCTTCGAGAACTTCGTGTAATCGTCTCGCGAAAGACCCATTGTGGTCTGGGTCAGGTCGTTGGTACCGAAGGAGAAGAACTCCGCCTCGCGCGCCACTTCATCCGCGGTCAAGGCTGCACGCGGAATCTCGATCATGGTGCCCACGTAGTACTTGAGATCCTTCATGCCGGCCTTAGCCAGCACTTCTTCGGCGACCTTTACTACGATCTCTTTTTGATTCTCAAGCTCTTTCACGCTTCCAATCAGCGGAATCATGATTTCCGGGATGACCTTCACGCCCTTCTTCTCAACCTGGACGGCTGCTTCGAAGATGGCGCGCGCCTGCATTTCGGTGATCTCCGGGTAGGTGATTCCGAGGCGGCAGCCGCGATGCCCGAGCATC
>JBJMGJ010000518.1:0-5219 GCA_045807965.1 Bryobacteraceae bacterium
AACTACGTACGCCGGTTCAGGCTCGCCGTGACCTCACTCTTGCATTACAGGCCGTCGCGTGATTCAACGAGTCAACTTACTCCCAGCGCGCTGTCCAACCCGTCCGGAGCGATACACCCTATGGCAATCTGAACACCTGGTGTGATGAGCACCAAAGGCAACAGAACCCAGAATCTAGGGCTTCAATTACTCTCTACCCATCGCAACGCGTCCAAGCTTCACCAGGAGCATTCCTGCAAGCAGCCAGAACACGCACAGGTAGACGAAAACGAATCCGAGCAGCATCGACGGATGCCACCAGCGTTCTTGCCTGTACGGATGTGTCACTTTGGGCTTATCGGCTTGCGAGGAAGCGTTAAGAGGCCGGTTTGTATCGGATTGATCCAAACACAGCACTGGCGACGCTCATCGGACCTACCACCCAGACCCTCACGGCCGTTACTCAAGTGAACGGAACGACCTACGCCTTCGACGTAGAGACTTAACAGTTGCTCAGCCTCGATCTGGCAGACGGCAGGGCCACTTCCCTCGCCAGCGCGAACTCCGGCTTTTTCATGTGAGTGGAGGGCGCAACACCCACGCCTGAGCCGTTGCGGCAGTGATTGTTTGGAAATTGCGGAAACAGCCTCAGCGTTAGCGTCTGGACCGACCGCCACCGCCGTCGGATCTTCCACCACCTCCACCGCCTCGATTGCCGTAACCGCCACCGCTATTTGGTACGGGCCGCGCGGGCTGTCGGCTATAGTTCGGGGTGCTCGGTGCGCGATACGATTCGCGACCCGACTGCCCATAATGGGGCACTGAAGGTGCCGGCGATTGCTGGAAGTGACGTTCCGGCGCGGTATATCGGGATTCACCGCCCGGCACCCGGTTCACCGAACCAGACCAGGTCTGAGGACTGGGCCGGCTCGCAAACGATCTCCAGCCTGTCGAAGGCATTGCAGCCGACGGCCGAGGTAGCGTCCGAGGCGCCTCGTAACTCCGGTCACTCCTGTTTGCGAAACTGCGCGTTGCTTCGGGAGCCTGTGGCGAAGGCGGGCGGCCAAACTGATGCCACCCACTTTCGTTTCGCGGCGCGACCGTGAACGAGCCGTGTTCATAGTTGCGTGGCGCGCCCGGATCTCCAAACCGCTGCCAACCGTTGCCGGCCGCTCCACTCGCAACTGGCCGTGAATAGCCCGCGCGAGGGGTGACCGCAAACCGTGATTGGCTCGTGCTCGTCCGTGCTGTCCAGGCGGGCGTACCGCGATTGACTACGAAGCTCCGGTCAGAGAATCGATAACTGCTTCGAGTGGGAGTGACGGGAAGGTGGCCGTCAAAGCGGGTTGCCCCTCGAAGCTGATCGGGTGTGGCCCAGCCGAATCGTTGGTGCGGCCCGGAGAAATTGTCCCTTCCGACGAACATGGCCGCACTGCGGAAGGCGGCATTCTGGAAACGCACCGTTCCTCCCGGGTACCGATTACCGCCAATCCAGCTTCTTTGCCCCCACCATGCTTGAAAAGGCTCGTGGGGTGCAAGCGCGACCCATCCCAATCCGCCGCCAGACCCGAAGAATCCGACCAAAGCCGGACGCCATACGTGAATGGCGCCCCGCGTACCCGGCCACCAGCACCAGCCATAGCTCCCGTTCCGGAACCAACGCCCGTAGTGGTAAGGAGCCCAGCCCCAGGGCGCGCTGTCAACCCAAGTCCACCCGTAGTAGCCTTGCCACGCCCATTCTCCGCTGCTGTAGGGCGCCCAGTCCGGACCTACGCCTTGCGGCTCCCAAACCTGCCCGTATTGGGAAGGAACCCAGTTTCCATTCCGATCCAAATCCTCCGTTCCGCTCACTTCAGGTCCAACCAAAGGAACACTGGGCGAATTCAGGAGTTCCTCGTCCCGGGAAGAGTTCCAGGCATCAAATTGATCTTGCGGCAGAGACCCGGTCTGTTGAAACTCCGGTCCTGACGCTCCCATCCGGGCAAGCACCGTCGTCCCTGCCTGTAACGGCTGAGTGCCTTGCGACCCGAGCATTTCGGCAGATCCGGTATACACGGCGATTCGCACCACTCCGCCCTCCAGGATTGTCACGCGCACGGCACTGACTCCAAGCGGACGAACCGCAACGCTGGGTGTATCGATTTCCACGTCCACACTGGAAGCTCGTAGTACCCGATACAATGCGCTACCCGCGTTCAACTGAATTTGGACGCGTTGCAACTGCAAATCCGAGAACCCGATCTCGCTGTTCTCGGCGACCCGCACCACGTTTGCGCTGTCGACCTGTATCTCGGCAGCCCCGGTTGTCGCTGTTTGGACACCGTCGCCCTTTTGCAACGGGGCATTCACGGCTGCCGCAACTAATTCGGAGGTGTCGCCGCGCCGGACGCCCACTTCGCCCAGAAGAACGCTCAATCGCGCCACGCCGTGCTGCTGGTCCTCCGCTGCTTCCGGATCGTCGGAGGGGGCCTCACCATCACCATACGGTACTTGAGCTGCTGGACCGTAGTCCGTTTGCGAATAGGGGGGCGGAGCCGGTTTGAATTGGCCGCGGGTATCCACAGCGAGGGCCAGAAAAGCGGCCAGGACCGTCCAGAGATGTGGGGCGCGAGGCATTCGACAAGCACTATAGATACACGTTGAATGCCAACTTAAACCACGGCCATTCAGCCACTTGAGAAACAATGAGCGGTTGAAAAGAACCAGGCGTGATGGATTTGGACCGCGTCAGCCGTTACTGAACGGGAAGCGTGAACCGGAATGTGGAACCAGTCTGGCCATCGCTTTCCACCCACATCCGGCCGCCATGCATCTCGACGATTTTCCGGCTGATGGTCAACCCTAACCCCACGCCTGGAAAGTCCTTGTTGTGTAAACGTGAGAAGGGCTGGAACACCTTCTCGTGATACGGTTCCTCAATGCCGACCCCATTGTCCCGGACAGAAATCGTGTATTCATCCCCGGTCCCGTCGGCGCGGATATCAATCCTGGGAGGGTCCGACCCCCGGTATAACAGACTGTTTCCGATCAGGTTTTCGAAGACTTCTTTGAACTGCGATTCGTCCACAGTGACTTCGGGCAAGTTCTCGAATCGTACTTCCGCACCGGCCTCTCTGATCTTCGTCTGCAGTCCCAGCAAAGCCAACTGGATGATAACGTCGAGCCGGATCGAGGTCCGGTGGTTCGCTCTCCTCGGTTTCGAGATATTCGCCAGCTTTTGAACAGCGTCGATGACCGATTGCATCTCCGCCGCGCCCGCGACAATGTGTCCGGCGTACTCTCGGATATCCGGATCGTCCGGAAGACGGCGCGTGAGCAACTGGGTGAAGCTCAACATACTGCGCAGCGGGCTCTTCAGGTCATGGGCAACCGCGTAGGCGAGGGTTTCCATCTCGTCTGCCGATGCGAGATACCGTTCAGCCCGGCGCTCGGCGTCGTCCTTCTCTGCCCTGCAAGCGTCCAGAGCGGCACGCAGTTCTTCCACCGACCCTATCTCTACCGGCTGCTTGCTCTGCTTGGTCCCAGAATCCATGCTAGGCGGCTACTAAACCGAGCCTTTCGAGCAGAGCATTAACCTCGGGGTCGCGTCCCATGAAATGGCGATACAACAAGGCTGGATCTTCGCTATCGCCTTGCTCCAGGATTTTACTCCGGTAATCAGCTCCGGTAGCAGCATTGAATATCCCTTCCCGGTGAAACCGTGTGAAAGCATCGGCGTCCAACACCTCCGCCCACTTGTAAGAGTAATAACCGGCGCCATATGCTACAGGGCTTGCGAAGAGATGAGTGAAACTTGCGATGAGACCGTACGAGCGCGGTAGCGGTACGGGAGTATAGTTCTGCAGGACCGTACGAGCAAACTCCACCGCATCCTGACCCGCATCGGGGTCGAACTCCCGGTGCAGCCGCAAGTCAACGAGTCCCAGGCCTAGTTGCCTCATCTGGAGGTTTGCGCTTCGGAACGTGCGGGCACGCCTCATCTTCTGGAACAACTCCTCGGGAATGCGTTCGCCCGTCTCATAGTGGCGCGCAAACAGGTCGAGAGATTCCCTTTCCATGCACCAGTTCTCCATGATCTGGGAAGGAAGCTCGACGAAATCCCATGGAACGTTCGTACCAGCCAGGCTTCGTACCGGCACCCGACTGAGCACGTGATGCAGCAGATGCCCGAATTCGTGAAACACCGTTTCTACTTCACGATGGGTGAGGAGAGACGGGCGCCCTTCGACAGGTGGCGTCAAATTGCCGCAGATTAAGCCTAGATGGGGCTTGCCGGCATCTGGATTGCCAAGAATCAGAGAGTCCATCCAGGCACCGCCGCGCTTGTTTTCGCGGGGGAACCAGTCTGAGTAGAATCCTCCCAGTAGCAGACCGGAATTGGCATCTTCAACCCGGTAATACTTCACGGCGGGATCCCAGCCGGGGATACCCGTTTCCGCCACGACGCGGATTCCCAAAACCCGGCCGAAGATGTCGAACATGCCAGCTACGACGCGATCGAGCTCGAAATACGGCCGGAGCTCCTCTTCATCGAAGTCGTACCGCTTCAGCCGCTGTTTCTCGGCAAGGTAAGCAAGATCCCACGGCTCAATGGTCTCGATGCCGTACGTTTTGGCCGCCGCGGCCAAGTCCGTGTTTTCCCGGTCGAAGAACGGTGACGTTTTGCGCCCTAAGTCCTCCAGAAACTCCTGCGCGTGCTGCCCGGAGTGGGCCATGCGTTCCTCGAGAACCAGGTCGGCAAAATCCTTGTATCGCAGCAAACGGGCTTTTTTCCGTCGCAGCTTGAGGATTTCAGTGATGAGCTGGCGGTTATCAAACGGCTCTTCCATGCCTCGCCGATTCGAAGCGTCCCACAGCTCGGCGCGCAGCGGTCGGTCGTCGAGATAGGTCATGGCCGGGGTGTAGCTGGGTGCCTGCAGCGTGAACCGCCAGCCAGAAACACCCTTCGCCTTAGCGCTCTCCCTCGCAGCCGCCAAAGCGGATTGCGGGAGTCCCGAAAGTCGCGATTCGTCGGTAATCAGGAGCTCGAAAGCATTGGTGGCGTCGAGAACATTCTCGGAAAATTTGGTTGTGACGCGCGTGAGCTCGACGTCAATCCTCTCCAGTTCCCGCTTGTCTTCGGGGTTCAGATCGGCCCCGGCGCGTCGGAATCCGGTCACGGTTTTCTGCAGATATCGTTCGTGGGTCTTACCGAGGCGTTTGGCTTCCTCGCTTCCGGCAACCGCCTTGACCGCCGACCA
>JBJMGJ010000519.1:0-9310 GCA_045807965.1 Bryobacteraceae bacterium
AGCCGGATCTCTTCCAGAACTTCCCAATCGAGGTTGTGAGCCTCATCCACAATGAGCGCCGTCGTCCGGCCACGTTCCGCCTGCTGAAGAAGCAGGGAATTCAACGCGAAGAGTACTTCCGGCTTCGATTTTCGATCGCACTGTAAGTCGAAATCGAACGCCATCATCTCGAAAAACTGCTCGGGCGTGAGGCGGGAGTTGAAAATAAACGCAAACTCAATACGCTGCGAATCGAGGTAATCCCTCAAGCATTCAAGGAGCGTTGTCTTTCCTGTTCCAACTTCGCCTGTCAGTACGATGAAGCCCTTCCGGCCCCGAACCCCATAGATAAGATTCGCTAGTGCTTCCTCGTGCTGAGGGCTTCGGTATAGGAATTCCGGGTCCGGACTAATTTCGAACGGGTTCTCGGAAAATCCGAAATACGCGTTATAGATCGCGCTCTGCATGTCTGATTAACTCAACGAGCCCTGGAAAAATACAGGCGGCCTTTTACCAAACCCCGACACTCTCATCATAAAGGAATGATCGGCGGCTCAGCCCACAGGCTTTATCCTCAGGCGTCGAACTGAGCAACAACCCAGCCCGCCAGACTGGCCGGTTGTCCGCCCTTGAAAACGATCCGCCGCGTCTTCGGGAAAAGCGCACCTTCCCGGAGTCCCCTGCTCAGCGCAGGCACGGTGCGCAGGATCTTACGGAACGAGTCTTGTTCGGTCTGAAGAAAGCCGGACTTCGAAATGAACCCACCACCCCAGCCAAGACAGAACAAGCAACTCAGGGAAGACGCCCGGGCTTTCGTGAGTTCTTCCCGCAGACGGGTAAGGGTATTAACGATTCCGGAAAGACCGGCCTCTTCGGCGTAACGTTGCTGGGCGCCGATCTGCGCTTCGGCGTAGTCGTTCGCCGCGTCCACGATCATTTTGGAGCTCGGAACTGAGCGCCAGCCTAAAGCTCGGGCCGTTTCCTGATTCTCAAGAAAGCCCCGCTCCTGCCACGCTCCGACGAACGAAGTGCCGGGAGTGGCCATCTCCGCAAACAATGGCGTCGCCTCCGACATTCGTTGGGGCGGAACGCTGCCACGTCCGGCCACCTTCCAGGAGAGCTGGGCCTTCCCGCCCTGCAAATTCAGCGAAGCGGTGCGAGTCAGGTAAACCTTAAAGGCTCCGGGCTGAACCGGGTCACTGTCAGACAGGCTGACCACTTTGGTTTGGCTCGCTCCGGCCGAGCCCTCAGCGGCTTCGCTCGCCCGTCGCGGGAGTCGATCGTGCTCGAGCGATGATGCCAAACGGTCTATGGTGGATTGCGACCAGCGCGCATGGACTAACCCCGTGCGCAGTGCTCCCTTCAAGGCCGACGCAGGAAGATACGGCCCCCGATTGCTGGACGCGAACGTCGGGATAAACAATGACTCCGACGATGTATCATTCCAGATGGCCGTTGAGTCCGAGTGCTCAAACGGGATACGCCTCAGCGAGAAATTCTGAGCGAATCCGCCCCATGACGCAAAATCCAGCTTGGTGGCCTTTCGCAATTGGCTCAAATAGCCCTCAAGCCGCGGACCCCTCGCCAACAACTTGAAAATCCGGTTTTGATCCAGAACATTGACTTGATCCTTCCAGACCATATAGTCAATGGGTGACAGGGTGCTCCCGTCTCCGACAAGGAGTGGAGTTAGCGCCGTGACTCTATACTTCATCCTTCCGCTCCTCGGTGTTCTCGTCTGTTTCGCCGTCGCTCTCCGCCTCAGCGATGCTTGCGACGGTTTCGCCGGCACTCTCTCCGGCTTCTTCGGAGGCGGCAAACTGCTGCGTTTGGTCTGACTCAGGTTCGGCTGTGACGGTCGGGATTTCGATCTCGCCCGCCGATTCCACCCGTGCGGATTCTTCCAGCGCGGCCGTTGCCGGCTCACACGGCGACAAGGCGTCGGGCTCTTCGGGAGCTTCCGCGTGCTCCGCCGTATCCGAAAGCGCCGTTTGCGGTGTTGTTTCGACAGGTGCCTTCCATCGTGGATGCTGTTCGGTCCACGGGAGCTTGCAGGCCAGGGCAAAGCCGGCCCGGTAAACAGGATGTGCGAAATTCTCCGGCGCCACATCCACCGCGATTCCGACCGGTTCGTCACGGACCGACACCACCGAACCTTCCGCGATCATCCGAACCGCCTTCTTTACGGCTCCGGTCCCCTCGCCGCGGCCATCCACTCGGCCCGTCCGGGAGGTCAGGCGGTAATCTCCGCTGCTCCAATCCACGGAGTCGCCAGGGGCGGGCGAATAAACCGAAAGCAGCCAGAATGAGGAGGTCTGTTCGCTTTCAGCGGCAGACCCCGGCGCTGATCCCGAGCCCCCTGCCAACTTCGGAAAGAGCAGATTCGGCCACTCACCGCTTTCAAATTCCGGCGCAACCGCCTGTCCCCATCCGCTGCTCCGGCGTCCACCGAAGCCCGTGTCAGCCAGCAAGCGGAATGCGCCCTTGATGCGCTCGCCCCAGATCGCTTCCGCCGCTTCGTCCGCGAAACGAGCCACTCCCCACAGCCCCGCACCACTCTCGAACTCGACACAACCAACGCTGCGAGCCATCCCCGATGTCCGGGTCAGCCGGTCAACAGCTGCGCTGGTCCGATTCGAATACCGAAATGGGCTTGTGCTCGGGCGGTCGCGGCGCAGCAGGCATCCGCTCTCCCCATCTACAATCCACTGATCGGCCAGGAGGGGCTGCGATAGCAGCAGTGATTCCGCAACCGCGAGCGGGACATAGTGCGCCGCCCCCCAACGCATCTTCGATAAAAACACCGGGCTTGGGCTGGTCAACAGGTTCGTTGGAGGCGGCCAAACCGTGGCCGGAGGTGGCGCATACAGAGTGTCGCCTTGAAAAGGGAACAACGAGCTGAACACTACCGCGGGAGCCGAACTTGAGGCGGTAGCATCGAGCCACTCAGTGAGCAGATCGAGTTGCTGCATGGCGAGAGTGATGGCCGAGTAAAGGCGGTCACTTCGGAATGCGCTTTCGACTTGCTGCTGCCCGACTCCCACTCCGCAGCGCCAGGGTCCGAGCGGGCGCAAACGGACCAACAGAACGGGCTGCATCTAGGCCAGTTTCTCTCCGAAGTCGTCCGCAGCTACCAATTGTTGCAAGGCTGAGAGTTCCGCGTTCGAGATGAGCGCGGTTTCGCTCGCCCCCATGGCGTAATAATCTTTGCTTCGCCACGAAAGGGTCAGAGCGCCAAATGAGACTCGACCGTTCCCCCGGCTGCCGCCTCCGCCAAGCGCATCGTCTTCGAGCAATCGGAGCGCTTCCGCGACACGCGTGATCAAAGTTCTGTCTTCCGGGCAAAGCACATCGAAGACCATACGGAAACGGAACCGTGCACCAGCGGGAACGCGCTCGAGCGTCCGCGGGTTTGCTTGCGAGGTGATGCGATCGACAGCGTTTTCGCTCTTTACTTCGGTGAGTTCGTCATCCAGGTTTTCACGCATCTGCTGCGTTATGCTGTCGACCACCAGCGGAGAATCATAGACGGTAAGGCGCGCGGGTGTGGCCGGGCCTGACTCCGAAGCTTCTCCTAGTACTCTCTCAACGCGAGCCGGGCTTCGACCAAAGATGAGGCAAACTTCGTCGTCCGCGCGATCGCTCTGATGAATCCGCACTTCCTGTCCACGTCGCTTCGATACATACACGAGTTCACTCTCCGAGGTCAATCCAAGTGATTGTTCGAGCAGACTTCGCAGCCGGCCTCGAAGTGAACTACCTGGGATATAGGGCACGCCGAACGCATCCTTGACTACCGGGTTGTCCGCCCCGCCAATTTCGAGCGATCCTTTACCGGCGCCGATGTGGAGGCCGGTTTGGCATTGAATCTCGCCCTCGAGAATAAGTTTTCCAAGGAACGTCAATCGCGTTCCAGCCGTGTGAGCACTCATGCTTTCTTTTCCTGTTCAGTTGCCTGTTCGTCGTAGGCGCTATTCGTTGTAAGCAATGATGGCCTCGAACAGATCCCGAAACCGTTCATAGCCGCGGATGTCGTTCTTGCGCGTCACCTGGAGCAATAAACGTTCAAGAGCATCGAGGCTGCGGAGCGAGTGTCGCGCAATCGTGTATGCCAGTCGCGCACGCACCATCACAAACTCGTGCTGCCGTTCCGATTCAGGGGTGCGGGTGGCTCTCCGCACGGCGTTATAGAGCCGCCGCAACTGGCTTTTGGTGCCAGAATCCATGTCGCGCATTCTGCTGACGACAACGTGCGCCTGGTTGTCGAGATAAAGGCTGTCGGCGATCAGCTTTTCGAGATCGATCTCGGGCGGACCTTCCGGTCTGCGATCACCGCCGCCGGGTCGGCCGCCGCCTCCCCGGTTTTCACGCCCTCGATCGCCTCGGCCTTCTCCCGATCCGCGCTCGTTACCGCCGCGGGGACCACCCCCCGGTCGACCTTCGCGAGGAGGCCGCGACTCACCGGAACGCCGCTCGTCGCCCTTCTTTTCTTCTGTTTCTGCCATCTGAATCACCTTCCGCCAGAGAGGGCTACGCGCCACCCTCGTCCGTTGCCAATCGCGCCCATTCCAGACCCACACGCCCCGACGGGCGCAGCTTAACCGCGCTGGTTCTCTTGCCGATCAAGCTGTTGATCACAGCGTTGCGTACATTGTTTAGTTCTTTTCCTCGCGATTGAGGGATCACCTTCGCCAGCCTCATATATGTTCGCCAGGGCTTGTCAACCCTTGCGGCTTTTCTCCGCAAGGAGCGGCCGGCCGCACCCTCGCGGTAGACGGAAGCCAGATCATAGATGTACTGCGGTGAATACCCAAAATCACGAACAAGCCGGACCAGACTCGCTTTCAACTCCTCGGCATCGGCCAAGCGCTTCCATTCCAACGCCCTGCCAAATACGGAGAATGTCCCGGGTTCCGCCGCCTTGGCCTGTCTAAGTTGAAGAACGGCGGTCTGTAGCACCGGGCCGATTGCCTCGCTGTCTTCTGGAGCGATGGCCAAAGACATACTAATGCTTTTGCCTTCGAAGCCTGAGGGTCCCTGCACGTTCTGACCGGCAAATTTGTCGAATAGGCGCTGTAACTCACGCGCCAGGAGCAGCAATGCGTCCCACGAGCCGATCACGGCGAATTCGTCGCCGCCAAGATAGCTGACCGTCACCTTACGCCAGAAATCAGGAAGCGTACCGAGCAGCGAGAGCTCACCGGCAAAGAACTCCTTGAACATGACAGAACGGTGAATGTGTTCCTCGACCGTTGCGGCGCTTCTGAGTAGCGCGTCGAAGCTATCTACATCACCGATCAGAATTCCCCACCTGGATCGTCCCTCGGCGCGTTCGGCCAGCCGTTGCAACCGCAGTAGTTGACCTTCGTCATCTGTCGCAATCCGGCGCGGAAACACAACCACGCCTTCGCCCACACTAGACTGTTCCTTCAGAGGCCACGAATACTGGCCGCCGTTCCACTCCAGTTCTCCTGGGGTTTCGGGTGACCATCCCACGCTGGAGGCCGTTGCAATGCCAGCGGCAAACCGGAAGAAATAGGGCGAGACGGACTTCTCGTCGTCCTTCGCGGGAGCGAACGCGCTCGCACTGTCTTCTCGCGATAGCGGAGCCGACCGAAACACCAAAAGCACGTCATCCAGCCGTTTGCGAACAACCGGCCAAGCTCCCAGGTCTTCGGTGCTTGCCCAAATCAGTCGCAAGTGATCGCCCGAAAGATCCGCGATCGCCGCCGCTGCTCGAGCGAGCAACTCGTTTGCACGCGGAAGATCTTCTTCGGTGAGGACCAGCAGAAACTGTTCGGCGCTCGCGGAACCAAGCAACATGCGAGAGAGCTTTAACTCAGCAAGCAGAGCCCGGGGGAGGACTTCGCAAAACAAAGTCAGCCATGCGCACCGGCCCTGAAAACCCAGAAGCTGATCTTCGTCCGTTGCGGGCTCCGCAGCTAGAAAGTCGTTGCCACCGATCAGGTGGGCTTGCAAAAAAACCTGCAGCGACATGGAGAGGGATAGGCGCGCAAAACGAGCGGAATTATGCGTTGTTAAGCGAGAACGCTATCAGGCTAGCACACGCGCAACAGTCACGATCCGCCCCTTCCCCCCTACGCGATTCTGGTAAGACCTTTATGCTTGAGAAATGATCGTTTTTGTCACAGGAGCAACGTCGGGTTATGGGCGGGCAACCGCCCAGGCATTTATTCGGAGTGGCGCCAAAGTCGTCGGTACCGGCCGGCGATCGGAAAGACTGGAGGAACTGAAGAAAGAGTGGGGCGAAAATTTCCTGCCGCTTCCCTTCGACGTCAGTAAACGTGCCGAAGTGGAACGGGCGATCGGCGGGCTTCCCGAGGGCTTTCGCGAAGTCGATGTACTCGTCAATAATGCTGGCGGCGCAATCGGACTCGACGCGGCGCCGACGGCAAACCTGGACGACTGGGACGCCATGGTGGACATCAATGTTAAAGGAGTGATGTACTGCACGCGCCTGCTCCTTCCGGGAATGGTGGAGCGCAAACGTGGACACATCATCAATCTCGGGTCTGTCGCTGCCGAGTTTCCCTATCCGGGCGGGAACGTGTACGGCGCCGTCAAGGCCTTTGTGCACCAATTCAGTTACAATTTGCGTTCCGACTTACTTGGGACGGGTGTTCGTGTGACCGATATCCAGCCTGGGCTTACCTCCGATACCGAGTTTTCGGTGGTTCGGTTTAAAGGCGACGCAGAAAAGGCGGCAGCAATTTACAAAGGGGTGAAAGCTCTCAGCGCGGAGGATGTCGCGGACGCCATTCATTGGGTGGCGACGCGACCGGCGCACGTGAACATCAACGTGGTTCAACTGATGGCAACGTCGCAGGCCTGGGGACCCTTCGCCATTCATCGCCAGAGCTGAAACGTTCGGGCGGAGTTGTCAAATCCCGCGCTGCGGGCGATAGCCGGGCCGGGCGCGAACTTTGTACTTCTTCATAGCTTCCGGGAGCAATTCAATGCGGAGCTTCCGGAAGCCTTCGTTCGGATTAGGTTGAGGATAATAGGTGACCGTGTAGCTGTTCCCGAGGTCTTCGCGGATGGACTCAAACGCTTCCACCTGTTTCTGCCAGGTCTTTGCGAAATAGCTCTTTCCACCAGTGCTGTTCGAGATCCGTTTGAATATGCCGCTCGAGATCGGATCTTTCGTGACTTCGTTTGTTGAGATCACGTAGATGGGGATGCCTTCGTCTTCCGCGACCGCGCGGACATCATCAGGCGCAACCATGCTTGCGTTATCGGGCCCGTTCGAAAACACGATAACCACCTTACGGCCAGGCACCTTGGCCGCGTCCCGTAACGTGAGAAGCAATCCATTGTAAAGGGCGGAATCGTCTCCCGCCACGGCTTTTCGCAATCCGGCGATAGCAAGCGAACGATCTCGATTTAGAGAAACGGCCCGGTTTAGATTCCGGCTGTACGTGTAGACGGCGATCGAGTCAGCGCGATCCAGGCCGCGAATGAAATCCGCGATCGCGTCGGAAGCGTAAACAAAGCCACGATACATGTAGTTGCTGGTATCGAAAAGCACGAAGACATTCGTACCCGTTGCGGCGGACCGAAGATCGACGGTCCGTCCGGTTGCGTCGCTTCCCTCCGCACTTGTGCGCAAGGGCCGCGTCTCGCCGCCGTCCATCACCTGAACCGGGGGCCGGTTCCCTTCTGCGAACGTGGCCAGCTTTTGGTTAATGTCGTCTTCGTAGATCTTGAGGTCCGTCGGCTTGATTCCGTTGACGTATTTGCCTTTGGTGTCCGTAACGGCGAAGCTGAGGACCACCATGTCTACCTTGACGTGAAACGTGGTCTGGTCCTGCTCTTGCGCGTAGAGCCACAAAGCCGCCGTCGCAAGCAGCACGGCCGTACCGATAAACGTGCGAACAGTTTTACTCACAGTTTCCTTTTCAGTTCCCGGACATCCGGGAAACCGATGCTCTCTCGCTCTGGTGTCTGATGTTATTTCCGGTAGTCTGTAGGGATCGCAAAATCGCGGGCCAGTCTTCCAGGTGAGTCGCGAAGATGTTCTCGATCGTTGACCGGTTCCACTCGGGGACGTAAACATCGAGCGCAGCCACTGGTGTTGCCATTTCGTCGGCAAGCGCCGCGTAATACAAGTTGTTCGATTCCCAGGTCTCGGCAAGAATCCGGCTCGAATAGCCCATAAGAGCAGGGAATGTCCTCAGCTTGAGAAGCACGGGCGAATAAGAATGAGTCAACGTGGGTTTCGGCGTTCCAAACACTCGGCTGATCTCTTCGGGAGAAACGAACGACGAGTGCTCGCGCTTCAGCGCCGCAATCTGTCCGGAGGCAGAATCCGGTGAGAGGTTGGCCAGCGCTGGATCTTCCGCGAGAGAGTAAAGGATCGAAGTCGGGACTTCCGCGATCACTTTTGGAAAGCTGTCGGACTGCAGGTGATCGTCCAGCCACTCGACCCGCCCGGGAGTCGAATATCGTTTGTATGCCTCCATCAGAGGCCCACGAAGGGAGGCGTCGAGGGCCGCTGCGGCAATTAGATCTTTCCCCCTCCGTACATGCAGAGCCACCCACCGGATCTGCTCGGGTTTCACGTTGCGCCAGCGATTGATAGTCACGTCCGCGATCATCTGGGGCACAAGATCGGCCCAGATCAGGGCTTGCTCGCGCGTCGGGCTGAGGAAATTCTGCTCGGCTTCGGCGATTGCGTAAGGCAACGACGTCAGGGACCCAATGAGCCTTCCGCCGCCGCTGACGGGCCATCCACTGCTGGAGATCTCGGTCGTGCGCCAGGCTGAAGGTGAATTTTCCGGCCCAATGAAGTCATGTCCGCGCACAAATTGAGGATTGGTCAACAGCAACTGTGCTCCGGCAGGCGCGTAGTAGCTATAGAGCAGGCCTACCATTGAATCCCGCAAGAACGGAACGAGCGCCTCCCGAATGTCGCGCTTCTCCGGCGTTTTCAGACTTCGTTCCAGGTTGAATTTGCGCTCTTGTTCGATGTGGCGATTGCTCCAATAGCCGAGAGCAAGAGAATTTCTCTCCTCCTGAGAGAGCGAACCGCGAGCACTTTCGGATTCTTCGAAGCGGTCGAGCTGGTCCGTGATGCTTTTCAACGTTTTCGCATCGACGCTACCTTTTTTCTCAGCAAGCGCAAAGAGACTGTCGAGCGAAATGAGACGTTGTGAATCGAAGACACGCAGGAAGGTGTCGCTCGGTGAAGCAGGGCCATTTCCCCCTGAACTCCGCAAAGGCCCAACCAGGAGTTCGGTGATTTGCTTTTGCCGCGAGCCGCCGCTCGTGCCGCTGGATGCGGAAGCAAGCAGCAAATCGATTCCCGCCT
>JBJMGJ010000520.1:0-4806 GCA_045807965.1 Bryobacteraceae bacterium
AGAGAGACCTGCCTTGCAGATCACGGATGAGTGCAACGTCAACGCTCGCCCAGAGGAGCGTGGCTTCCCTGGTCACGTAGCGCGTCTCAAAATGCGCACTAGGCAATTCGCCCCGAAAGACGCGCTCAGTGTCTTCCCGGCCGACATCACCGTCCTCAGGATGAGTGATGTCCGATATTGTTACCGTTGCGAAATCCTCTGGGGAATAGCCCAGCATTTGCGCGAAGGCTGGGTTGACTCGCGCAAAGCGGTCTATGTCCGGTCTAGCGAAAACTTTGCCAACCGGACTTTCTTCAAACACCTTTCGAAAGCACTCCTCGCTTTCGCGTAATCGTTCTTCTATGGCCATCTTCTCCGTGATGTCGTTATTCACTTCGATCACAGTAGGTGGTTCACCTGTGTCATTATGGTGCAACGCCCAATGGCTCGCGACGAAAATCTCTCGTCCGATCTTTGAATAGAGCTTGAGCTCTCCCTCCCAGCGTTCGTCCTTCCGGAGCTTGTCTTCAATTTGTTCCAAGCGCTCCGGTAACTCAGCATGCAGTAAGTCGTATGCCGTGGGCGCCTATGGCTTCATCCGCCGTCCAGGCATATAATTCCTCAGCCCCTCTTGTCCAAACCCGAATGTTTCCGTGGAGGTCACGAATTATCGTATGGGTCAGGTCGAATCCGTGCGCCAGTTCTTTGAACGCGTTTAGCTCACCAATCTCGTTTTCCGTGCGCTTCCGATCGGTGATGCGACGAATTGCGGTTGTGATGAGCACACCCTCTTCGGCCTGTAATAGACTTGTGGCGATTTCGACGGGAAAGTGAGTGCGGTCTTGTCGAACCGCCAGGCATTCTTTATCTGATCCGGGTCTCCGAGCAGGGTCAGAAGTCTGATCCGACCGAAGCGGCACTTCGTAGCTCCAATCCGGCACGAGCACCTGAATCTTCTTGCCAATCATTTCCCCGCGTTGATAGCCGAACAGGGACTCGGCGCGCGAGTCGCCCTCCTCGTGACACATGATCATCGCATCCGGTGCAGCCTCGAGCAGAGCTCGGAATTTTTGTTCCGCTTTCTGCAGCACGGACGCGTGCTCTCGCAGAATAGTGGCATTACGGTGCAACTCGACGAAAACCGCTACTTTCGCCCGGAGCATCTGCGGAATGATGGGGGTCGACAAGAAGTCCACGGCACCGAGATCGTAGCCAAGTAGGAGCTGGCCGTCACCGTTGTACTTGCTCAAAAAAAGGATGGGAATATGGCGGCTCCGGGGCCGGCTACGGATCAATTGTGCCGTTTCAAACCCGTCGATCTCGGGCATCCTTACGTCGAGCAATACAGTAGCGAAGTCGTCTTCGAGAAGGTACCGCAGTGCCTCGCTTCCGCAATGGGGTAAAACCAAATCTTCACCCAGGGTGGAGAGTGCTGCCTCGAGTGCGATGAGATTTTCGGGCGTGTCATCAACCAAGAGAATCTTGACCCTCTTGGTTTCAGAAGGACTGTTTCCAACCTTGGCGCCTTCCGTCGCGGTTTTAGGTACACTCATGCCTTCTCCTCGTAAGCAAGTTTCTTGGCCTCATGACCTCGAGCCAGACACACACGCATCAATGAGAACAACTGGTTGACATCGACGGGCTTCGTAATATAGTCGGACGCCCCAGCCGCGATGCATTTCTCACGGTCTCCCTTCATTGCGTTCGCTGTCAGCGCAATAATTGGCAAGTCTTCGAATCCCGGGATGCGGCGAATGGCCTGGATGGTTCGGTAACCATCCATTTCAGGCATCATGATGTCCATCAGAACAAAATCCACAGCACCAGCCTTCTGGAGAAGGTCGATGCCAGAGCGGCCATCTTCTGCGTGGGAAACTGCCATCTTGTGCTGTTCGAGAATACTTGTCAGCGCAAAAATAGTTCGGATATCGTCATCCACGACCAGAACCGTTCTTCCTGCGAGGTCCTCCTCATTGCGAACTACCTCATCGACTGATTTGCGCTGGTCGTCTGTCAACCCGGTTTCGGCCCGGTGCAGGAGCAAGACTGTCTGATAAAAAAGCTGCTCTGGCGACTGCACACGCCGGATAATGCTGAACTGAGAAATGCGGGTAATTTCAGCCAATTCACCTTGAGCCAGTCTCCTGCTGCCGTACAGCAAAACGGGCGGAGTACGACCTCCGGTCTCACGCTGAATCTGCTCCAGTAGATCCGTAAGAGCAATGTCATTCAGGCGCAGATCAATCACGATCGCGTCCACACTGATTTTGCGAATAGATGGCACCGCGGCTGCTCCCGTTCCGACTTCGATGACCTCAACACCATGGCCGTTCAATAGAGCATGCAGGTGCGTCCGACAACGCGCTTTGTCCGGCGTAGCCAAAAGCAGCGTCTTCGTGGTTGCGCGGAGAGAATGTTCAATCGCCGCGAACGCCTCGCTGAGACATTCTCGCGTGACGGGTTTCTCAACATGAGTCATCGCGCCCAGCGCCAAAGCCAGAGGGCGATTCTCGTCTGCACTAATTACGTGTACTGGTACGTGACGCGTTTCGGCGTCATGTTTGAATCGGTCGAGAAGAGTCCAGCCACTCATATCGGGTAAACCGATGTTGAGAGTGATCGCACCGGGCTTAAATTCCCGGGCTAGAGCCAACGCCCGACTCGCTTGCAAAGCAATCAGCGCCTTCAAATCTCGATCGCGTGCCAGATCTCTCAAGATACGGGCAAAGATGATGTCGTTTTCAACAATTAGCAGGACCGGGTCGTCGGGGGAAATGGTGTTCCGGTCGTCTTCGATAATCTCCTCCTCGGGCGCCGTAACCCGCGCAGAACGTGAAGCTTGTTCTGCGATATCGCTTCCGTTCATTGTCGAGCTCCCATCAGGCATCAACGCAACCCTCTGGATTTCGGGCTTTACGGTAGTGGCCGTCGCAACATATGTTTGAGGCAGATAAAGCGTAAACGTGCTGCCCACGTCCAGTTGGCTTTTCAGCCGGATCTCTCCCCCAAGCAGACGCGCGATCTCGCGGCTTATCGAGAGACCAAGCCCCGTGCCTCCGTACTTTCGACTGGTGGTTCCGTCGGATTGTTGGAATGCCTCAAAGATAAGTGTTTGCTTATCCTGTGGGATGCCAATTCCCGTATCCGAAACAGAAAAGCCGATAACGGATTTCGCCCGATTGAGCACGGCGTGGTCTGCGCTCCACCCACTCGTAACGTGTTCAATACGAAGTGTTACGGACCCACGCTCCGTAAATTTCAAAGCATTCGACAGCAGATTCTTAAGGATTTGTTGCAGGCGCTTGGCATCCGTGCGGAATGCTTCGTTGTGCAAATACTGATGGAGATCAATGACGAAGTCGAGCCCCTTTCCGTCGGCCACGTGTTTGAAGGTGCGCGCACAGTAGTCACGAACCTCGGCGAAAGGCACGTCGCGGATCTCTACATCGATTTTGCCCGATTCGATCTTACTTAGGTCGAGAATGTCGTTGATCAGGGCGAGTAGGTCTGTGCCAGAACTGTGGATTGTTTCGGCATATTTGACTTGTCGCGGAGTCAGATTGTTTTCCGCATTCGCTGAGAGTGTCTGCGCAAGCAATAAGACATTGTTCAACGGCGTCCGGAGCTCGTGGCTCATGTTGGCTAAAAACTCGGATTTATACTTCGAGGTCGTCGCGAGTTGCTCTGCCTTTTCTTCCAACGCCGCCCTGGCTTGCTCCACCTCGCGGTTTTTCGCTTCTACTTCGGTCTTCTGCTCCGCCAAAAGATGCGCCTTTTCTTTGAGCTCAGCGTTCGTTGTTTGCAGTTGCTCAGCCAAAGCCTGGCTCTGCTTTAGGAGCTCTTCAGTGCGCATGGTTGCGGCGATTGTGTTTAAGACAATCCCGAGGCTCTGCGTGATTTGGTCGAGAAGAGCTAAATGGATGTCATTGAAGGTTCCCAGTGAGGCTAATTCAATAACCGCTTTGGCCTGTCCCTCGAACAAGACGGGTAACACGACGATGCTCGCGGCCGCCCCTTCGCCCAAGGAGGACGTAACCTTTATGTAGTCTTGGGGTACGTTGGTAATCAACATGCGCCGCTTTTCAAGCGCACATTGCCCCACGATTCCCTGCCCCGCTTGAACCTGTTCCGGTGCGCTACCCTGGCCTAGAGCATAAGCCGCAAGCAACTTCAGAGTATTGTCCTCTTCGGCCCCATATACGGTCCCACATTGTGCCTGGACGAGCGGGCTGAGCTCCGATAAGAGGAGCTTGGCGACCGTAACCAGATCTCTTTGACCCTGCAGCATTCCCGTAAACTTCGCAATATTAGTTTTGAGCCAATCCTGGTTGTGGTTTTGGAGCGTGGTACGGGCCAACGTGCGGATCATTTCATTGATGTTGTCTTTGAGCGCGGCTACTTCCCCCTTTGCTTCGACCGAGATGGTCCTGGTAAGATCACCGCTTGTTACAGCGTTAGCAACATCTGCAATAGCGCGCACCTGGTTGGTTAAGTTCGCGGCGAGCTGGTTGACGTTGTCCGTTAAATCTCGCCAGATCCCTGCAGCTCCGGGAACACGAGCTTGTCCGCCCAATTTGCCTTTGACGCCTACTTCACGCGCAACGGTGGTTACCTGATCGGCAAAAGTGGCCAGAGTATCGATCATGCCGTTGATGGTGTAGGCGAGCTCTGCAATTTCACCTTTTGTCTCGAGAACTAATTTCCGCTTTAGATCGCCGTTTGCCACTCCGGTCACTACTTTCGCAATCCCTCGAACCTGCGTCGTGAGATTGGCCGCCATGGAGTTGACGTTTTCGGTAAGGTCTTTCCAGGTTCCGGCCACACCCC
>JBJMGJ010000521.1:0-7265 GCA_045807965.1 Bryobacteraceae bacterium
GCGGACTCGGTAAATCCCGGGGCTGGATTCAGGTGAAGCGAATGGCCGATTTTTCGTACTCCAAATCGCCCAGGCCAGGGCCAGAACTACTCCGGCGAGGAACAAGTACCTACCGGGGTGCCACGGGCTTTGGGTCGAGCTCTGTTGCGCTGGAGTGAATACGGTGTTTAGCGGTTTAGCACCCCTAACCTCCGGCGCTAAGGACGGTTGCATCTGTCCCTTGCGTTCCGAGTTCTCCCCGTCTCGGGGTCCCGGTTGTTGAGTGGCTTCGAACCCCGTCCCGAGTGTGTTGCCATGGTTCGGAATATCCAAATGCGCGGGGCCCGCCAGGATCTCGCGGACCGCGTCGGCGAGAGTGTCGATACCGGTATGCGGCAAAGAACCAGACCAACCAATAAGGTTTGCTGCCTGGATCGAGCGAAACGCGAAAGGGATTTCTACCTGATCGAGGAGAACCGGCACGAGGGGCATTCTTCGTCGCTTTGCTTCTTCCGCTTCGAGGCTTACCCACTCAGAAACAATCGCCGTGGTTGACCAGACGACAACCACGCATTTCGCCTCGGCCAGTGCCGCTTCTATCACTTTCGCCCATGTTTTTCCTGGGGGAATGCTGTGATCCCACCAAACCGACCAACCCCTGCCTTGCAGCGCTTTCACGAGCAACTTGACTCGGTCACGATCGGCACTCGAATAGCTCATGAATATGTCGCTCATGTGTTACTACTTCGCTTTGGTAGCGGCGCGCCCATCCGCCTCAATACAAACTGCATGTTTTACAACAGCGAGATAACCCAACGCGGGAAGCGCTTCAACAGAATTGGGATTTCTGTTTATTGTGCAGCAGCGTTGAGTGCACAGACTGGTCGACTGGGTATTGTCACTTAAGCTCTTGTTACCTGATCTCTTCTATTGCTTTGAAGACTTTACCTTCTCAGTCCGAAGAAGAACCTGTAGGTTTTCTCGGATCGTTTTCATGCTGGGGTGGTTGGGGCCGAGCGCTTTCTCGTCGATGGCCAAGGCGCGCCGGTACAATGGCTCCGCCGCCGCATAGTCGCCTTTGGCTTGCAAAAGTACAGCGAGATTGTTGAGGCCGGTTGCCACGTCGGGGTGGTCGGGCCCGAGCGCTTTCTCGTTGATGGCCAAAGAGCGCTCGCGCCTCTGGTTCGGCGGTTTCCGCGAGCAAGTTCTGCGTCGCGATGGGTGCTGCCAGGTGTGCCTGGCCCTCGACTCGCTGGTGGTCCATCACCGCCGGCCGGGCCGGGAGAAACCGGCCCTGCAGATTACCCTTTGCCGGCGCTGCCATCTGCGCCTCCATCGTCGCCACCAATTACCGGGGGAATACAGCGAACTGTTCTTCCGCCTGTGGCGGGAGCAGCATCCGGGGTGTCCGGCGCAGCTGCGCTTGCCGCTCGCCGCATGAGTGGGGGCAGGGAACTGCTCCCCTGGTCTTCGGGGAACTCGCCGGAACTGCTGATCGACTCGGTTCTCGCCACGGTCACGTCCGAAAAGACGAAACAGGCCTACCAGACTGCTCTCGACGAATTCTTCGAATGGATCGCGGAGCGGAACGAACTACTGTCCAAGCCGTTGGTGGAAGCCTGGCGCGTAGCGTTGTTGGCCCGCGGCCTATCGGTGTCCTCCGTGAATCAGCGCTTGAGCGCGGTGCGCTTACTCTTCCGCCAGGCGGCCGAACGAGGCGCCCTGTCCGCGGAAGAGGCGCTGCGCCTGGCATCGGTCGCGAACGTCAAGCAAGCCGGCCAGCGCCTGGGAAAGTGGTTGACGGAAGGAGAGGCCGGCAAACTGCTTTCGGTCCCCGACGCGCACACGCGCCTGGGCATTCGGGACCGGGCGATCCTCGCCCTGTTGGTGGCCTGCGGCCTGCGCCGGGATGAACTGGCGCGCCTAGAAGTGCGGCATCTGCAGCTCCGGGAGGGACGCTGGGTCTTATTGGATCTGCAAGGGAAGGGAAGACGGATCCGAACCGTTCCCGTCCCGCTTTGGGTGAAACGCTTGTTGGACCGGTGGCTGGAAGACAGTGGCATCCGGGAGGGACCGTTGTTCCGGACCGTGCGCAAGGGTGGCCGGCTGGAGTCGGAAGCAAAGCCGGTCAGTGAGGATTTGAATCTACACATTAGTCCGGAAGGCCGGCGCCAGCATCGGCCACCCCGAGCTGACACCGCATGACTTACGAAGAACATGCGCGAAATTGTGCAGAAAAGCGGGAGGTGATTTGGAGCAGATTCAGCTCCTGCTCGGCCATGCCTCCATCCAAACAACGGAACGCTATTTAGGAACCAAGCAGGATTTGGTGCAGGCCGTGAACGATAGACTCAAAATCCGCGTCGAGCGCGAATGACAAGAGGTTTTTCTCAATTCGAAACCAAGCGGCGCTAATGAGCAAAGCACCGGCCTGAGCCGTATGCTTGAACATTGAGTTGGAAACTCAACGGAGCGTACTCGAGCGCTACGGGCCGCAGGAAAACGCGCTGCCAGTATGGCCGGATTGAGCGACTTTCCTTTTTTTATAGGGTGAACAAATCAAAGCTCACCTCTAGGAGAGGAGAAGACACGAAACGGAATTTAAAGCACGCTAAGCGGCCGCGGCGAAGTCATGTGCCCGGGTGCGAAGCGGCCGGAATTGATCTGGACCGAGGGTCGGCGATGTTTCCCAGTGATAATCGCCGGTCAGATTGATGTGCTCCCAACCGAGAGGCGACAGGTGGGCGAGATCACCGGGTGTCGGGTCGTGTCCCTGGCTGCGCAGGTGATCGATGGCGCGCTGCAAATAGGTCGTGTTCCATAGAATGATAGCCGCGACGAGTAGATTCAAACCGCTGGCGCGATGACGCTGGTTCTCATAGGAGCGGTCGCGGATTTCGCCGAGTCGATTAAAGAACACAGCGCGGCGAAGTGCATTTTGTTGCTCTCCCTTGTTGAGGCCGACGTGGCTCCGCCGCCGAAGTTCTGGGTCCTGTAGCCATTCGAGCGTAAATAAAGTCCGTTCCAGCTTCCCCAGTTCGCGCAGCGCGAGCGCCAGGCCGTTCTGCCGGGGATAGGCTGCGAGCTTGCGCAGGATCACCGAGGCAGTAACCGTTCCCGTTTTGATAGACAGGGCGAGACGCAGCAGTTCGAGCCAATGATCGCTGACGACGCGAATGTTGATGGTGCCGGCCACCATCGAAGTTAGCTCTGGCGGCACGGTCATGCCCGGCAATAGATAAAGTCGCTTTTCCTTCAGGTCGCGAATGCGCGGCGCAAAGCGGAAGCCCAGCAAACGACAGATGGCAAAGACATGCTCCGAGAAGCCCCCGGTGTCGGTGTAGTGCTCGCTAATGACGAGACTGCTCTGGTGATAAAGCAATCCGTCGATAACATGCGGCGCTTCGTTAGCGGTCGCGGCGATCACCTTGGTGTGGTATGGGCCAAACTGATCGGATAAATGAGTGTAGAACTTGACGCCCGGATCTTGACCATAGTGCAGGTTCACCAATCCGCCGACTTCGCCACGACCGCCGGCGCGAAAGAACTGACCGTCCGAGGATGAGGTGGTGCCGCTGCCCCAGTAAGTGGCCAGGGGCTGGCGATGCTGCGCATCGATCAAACCGGCCAGGGCCTGCAAATAGCACTCTTCGCGGACATGCCAATCGGCCGTCCAGCAGAGCTGCCGCCAGGTTGTCTCATGACATGCCTCGGACATGCGTGTGAGCCCAAGATTAATGCCATCGGCTAATACCGCAGTGAGCAGAGCCTGCCGATTCTTAGGCGGCGCCTGGGTGCGCAGATGCACGAATCGATCCCCGAGATTCGTCCACTGATCAACTTCGGCGAGCAGTTCGGTGATCTTGACGTGCGGCATCAAGGTATAGGCCTTTTCAGCGAAGGCTTCTGCGGATTCCGAGGTGTTCTTGCGCAACGGGGCTATTCGCAGTTCTCCGTCTGCGAGTGTGACATCGGGCAATGTGTTCTCCCGTGCCTTGGACGCGACCGTGGCCAGGTTCTCTTCGAGCCTTTGCCGGCGCTCGGCCATGTAGGACGGCAAATGCGTCTCAACATCGAGAGGCAGTGATTCATTCTGCATCACTTTGAAGGTCGCGGCGGGAATCAAATACGTTTCGAAATCCCGGTATTGGCGACTACCCGTCACCCAAATATCTCCGGAACGCAACCGGTCACGCAGTCCGGCGAGTGCGCACAGTTCATAGAAGTGCCGATCTACTCCCCCGGATGAAAACACATGCGGCCGCCATCGCGGTTTCACAAAGCTAGTCGGCGCATTCTCGGGCAACGTTCGCTTGCCGCTGGCGTTGAGGTCGCGGAGCAGATAGAGAGCCTGCCGCAGCTCGGCCGCGGCCGGCGCCGCATGAAATTCAAAATTTGCGAGCAGCAGGGGCGCGAACTTACGCACGCTACCGTATCGTTCATCGAGCAGCGAGAGATAGTCAAACTCTTCCGGCTGAGCGAGCGTCTGCGCGTCAGTGACGGTCGATTCAAACTTGGGCCATGGCAATACGGCCTCGATGGCAGCAAACGCATCGCCGCCGCTAGAGCGCGCCTCGATGAGCGCTCGGCCTATCCGGGCGTAGAGCCGCACTTTCTCGTTGATCGATTTGCCGCTGGCATGGAACTGCTCAGCGTGCGCGCGTTCGGATTTTTTGAACAGCTGCCCGACTAGATGCTCGAACATATTGAGCGCCTCGTCGGTCAAGGTGGCTGTGAGTTCCAGCATCAGGGCTGTGAGTGTTGCGTAGCGACGCAGCGGTTCGAGCTCGGACAAGTGTTGCACCGTACTCTGTCCACCCTCGCGAGCGAGCTTAAGCCAGTAGTTCTGGTGAACACGCGTGGCGCGGTCGGGCTCGATTCCCAGCTCGCGAACGAGGTTCAGTCGCTCGATGAGCTTTGGAAAATTGCCCGGCGTAGCTGCATAAGCGGTTTGACGTAACCACGCCAGTGTGCTTTGTCCGCCCCCGGCACGTACCTCGAGCAGTTTATCTAGTGATTGGCATTGCTGGTCGGTCAGGCCGTCGCTCAGCCGCCGCCACAGTTGTCGTTGCGCGCGGGCTCTCACGGAGCCCGCTAACCGTTCGATGGCCGGCAGCGGTGGGCAGACGATGCGACGCGTTCGCAATTCTTCAAGCAAAGTAGCTAGCAGTGTCGGTCCATGGTCGGTGGCGAGAGCCGTCGGCAGCAGCCAGGCCGCGAGTTCTCGATACATGGCGCGGGTCAAGGGGTGAAGCCCAAGGGCCGCTTGAATTTCGAGCACGTGCTCCCGGCGAGTTTGATCCCGTTCGGCGTAAGTGGCAAAGTGCGCCACATCCAGACCGAGTTGTTCAGCGACGAAAGCACAAAGCTCCGGAGGCGGTTGCTCGCCCTGTGGGAGTATCCGTCCAGGGAAACGCAAATAGCAGAGCATCACCGCGAAGCCAAGCCGATTGGGATCACCACGTCGCCGGTTGATCAGCGTTAAATCTTCTGGGGTCAGCGTGTAGTGGCGTACCATGCCACGCTCGTCGGTGGCAGGTGCTTGGAGGCTGAGCCGCTGCGACTCAATGAGCAGTTCTTGATGAGGCATGCTTGTCCCTGTTGAAGTATACTTTCAATGGACCAACACTTTGCCACTCGTAAGCGGCCTTTTTTAGGGACCTTTTGCGTTTCGGATTCGCTGGGGTTTAATTGGGACAGTCTGCCGCGCTCTATTGCCGAGTATCGACCGCCGACCAGACATGCATACGCCAGGAACGAGATCTCCGCGCTTTCGCTAAGAAGGCTGGCTACAAAGTCGTCGGGGTCTGGAAAGAAACCGCCTCTGGGGTGAAGGATGAGCGCGCCGAGCGTCAGAAGGTCCTTGCTTTGGCGCAGTCCCGTGACATTGATGTAATTTTGGTCACCGAACTGACTCGCTGGGGCCGCTCGATGCTCGATCTGTTCCACACACTGCAAGATCTCCAGGTGTGGGGCGTCTCGCTGGTCGCTCAGACCGGGTTGCAATTCGATCTGCGTAGCGCGCAGGGCAAATTGATCGCTTCTCTGATGGCGGCACTGGCGGAGTTTGAACGGGATCTACTGCGCGAGCGGGTCCGTTCCGGTATGGCGGCTGCTCGCAAGCGGGGCGTCGTGTTCGGTCGGCGCCCGGGTCAGCGCGTCAAGGCGGACCGTTACGCTGCCAAAGTGTTAGAGCTAGTCAGCGAAGGCCAGTCCTATCGGGAAATAAGCCATCGGCTAGGGTTGAGCAAAAACACGGTTCTCGACATTGTCAAGCGCGACCGCGCTACAGCTACTTAGCTGCGAGTTCTTCCTTAGCGTGCTTAAAATTCCGTTTCGTGTCTTCTCCTCTTTAACTGCTTCCCTCGTTTGATCTTGTAGCCGAGAAACTCGAAGCCGTGCTGGACATGGACAATCCGCGTCTTCTGCGGATGAAGTTCCACGCCTAACTCCTTCAAGATCCGAAGCGCTGCGGCGATAGCCGCGTGCGCCTCTGCCTCCGATTGACAGGTAATTACCCAATCATCGGCGAACCTTGTTAACTGAAACCCCTTGCGTCGCATCTCCTGATCAAACGGTGTCAGGAGAATATTGCTCAGCAAAGGTGAGACCACCGAACCCTGCGGAGTCCCGCGCTCTGTCGGGAAGAGTCGCCCTTGGCCATAGCTTCCGGCTTTCAGCATCGCCTCAATGAGGCGTAGCACGCGGCCGTCGGCTACGCGTTGTGCGATCAGCGTGAGAAGCTTCGCATGATCTACCGACCCAAAAAAGTCCTTCAAATCGGCATCCACGATCCACTCCCCGCCCCTCTGAATCTCTTTCCACACTTTGCGCATGGCGTCCTTCGTCGATCGCCCTCGCCGATATCCGAAGTTGGCTTCGTCGAATACTGGCTCGAAGATCCGCTCTAACCGATTAAGCAGCGCTTGTTGGCATACCCTGTCATATATAGTCGGGACACCTAACGTGCGAAACTCGCCCGGCTTACCGGTCTTCGGGATTTGTACTTGCCGCACCGGTTGAGGCTTGTAGGTTTCCTCTGTCAGTTCGCTCTGCAGCCGATCCAACTGCGGACCGAGTTGCTCGCCGAATGCCTTCAAAGTCTGCCTATCAACACCTCCACTGCCCCGCTTGGCCTTTACTTTCTCCCAGGCCCTCTCCAAGTTCTTCCGCTTATATACCTTGTCAATTAATGAATGGACCTTCTTTGCATCTGTTGGATTGATCCAGTTCGCCAGTCTCCTGGGACGACGATGTACGGGTGTTTCACTCATCGAACTGTTCCA
>JBJMGJ010000522.1:0-4399 GCA_045807965.1 Bryobacteraceae bacterium
AGGGTTCCGCATTTGGAGTCTCGATTGAAGGATGTGTTTGCGTCCAGTAAACCGACCGCCTCACAGCCTGCTGGAAGGGTCGTGGCAACCATTACCGCGCTAGCGGTTTAGTCCAATCAAGATTTATGCACGACGGTTCAGAGGTAGAGAGCTAGTGTTTTCAGTCCAGTTTCCGAGTCGCCCACATTAACCGGCCAATGGCGCTGAGAAGGGTGTAGCGGGATCAGAGAGCGCAGGCTTCTTTTTTCGTTAGAAACTGGCATTTACGGAGGGTGAAGACCCGGCCGACGAAGCGGTGCCTTGGCAGGGAGTGCTCGCTGGCGGGCCCTCACGCCAGTCTGATTTTCGTTATCGCACTCCCAGAAGCGAAAGACAAGGCGGATCCGGGGTAATCCCGTTGGCGTGTGTACCGCGGCGGTGTCCGGTCTGTGAAACAGACACGATCATCGGTCACGGGCGACGACTTAGACAAGCACACGATGAGGCGCATGAGTGCATCTGGGTTCGGCGGGGCATCTGCCGCCGATGCAGGAACACATTCACCGTGTTGCCCGACTGGCTGGTTCCGTTCGGACACTACGGTCTGTGTTGTCGGCAGCAGGCGTGTGAAGGGATCGCAAACGGGGATAGTGCCGAACAAGCGGCACCGCACTGCAAAGATCCGGCCCGATTGCCGGATGCGTCGACCGTGCGCCGCTGGGCATGCAGGCGCCTATTCAGCTTGTGCTGTTGGGCAAACATGGCCGCACTGGCAAGATGCTTTTTTGCAGTACCCACCATCTTCACCTGGGATGTGAGTGCCTGGTGCCGTATGCTGCGGCTCGAGGCAAAAAGTCCGTGATTCGTGAGGTGCTCGATCACCTGAAGCAGCAAGTGCCGCTGCTGGAGTATCTACAGGCGCATGCTTGGAAGCCAACTCGGGCACTCAATCGTGGCCGATGGATGGGATTGTGTCCATTGCACGCCGATCACAAGCCCAGTTTCCTGGTAGATCCCAACAAGGGTCTGTTCTACTGCTACGGTTGCGGTCGCGGCGGCGACGTGATTTGTTTCGCCGAACTGTACTACCAAGTGAAGTTTGCGGAAGCTGTGATGCTGTTACAGCAGTGGAGCGGGTTGCCGCCGTTACTGCAGGCCGTCTTCGACCTGTATCGCATCCAGTTGCAACGCTCCGACGAGGCCGTAACCTACCTGGACCAGCGCGGTATTCACTCCTCCGAGGTGATCGAGCACATGCGGATTGGTTACGCGCCCGGCGGCTGTGCGCGAAGCTGGCTCACGCAGTTGGGTTATCCGCTCTCAGTCCTGCAACAAGCCGGCCTGATCACGGCTGGCGGGTACGACAGCTATCTCCGGCGTATCGTGTTTCCACTGGATAGCAATCTCTACGGCCGTAGTATCCGGGCCTCGGCATCACCGCACTGCTTCTTGCCAGGATCGAAAGGTGGTTTGTACTTGTGGGAGGACGTGCGCAGGTGCCCGGAAGTGGTCTTGGTCGAAGGTTTATTCGACTACGCCGTGTTGTGGCAAGCCGGTCTTCGCAACGTTACCTGTTCTCTCGGTACTCATCTGAATGCGCACCAGTTTCAGCAACTATGCGACAGCAACCGGACCGTGTACCTGGCCTTCGATGCTGATGCCAACGGCGGCGGTGCTCGGGCTGCGCAGTCGCTTTCGCACCGGCTGTCAGCGCAAGGCATAACCGTCCAGCGTGTGTTGCTGCCAAATAGGCATGATCCGAACAGCTTTTTCGTTCAGGGCGGCGATATCCAACAGTTCCGCCATCTGCTGGAGGCAGCTCGTCCATGAAGTTTTCTGTCATTGACCGACCGACCTCGAAGACTGCACAAAGCCCGGTAAGGGTCATCGAACAAACGACCCGCCGCGAGGTGGGCTGGATCAATCGTTATCTGGATCGTGAATACGTGCGCCGGCTCGGGGACAGGACTCTGCGCATCTATGCTTACAACCTGCTGCACTTTGTGCGCTGGTGGGAAAGCATTCACCACACCGACGCCCTTCGAGCACAGGACCTCACCGAATCAACCCTTCTCGAGTATCTGCGTTTCCAGTCCAACAAACAGCCGCGGCCTGCGGGCTCCACGATAAACGCCCGCCTCGCGGTTGCCGATCGCGCACTGCGTAACGAGTTTCCCGATGCTCCGTGCCAGGTTGCTCCAGGCTTTCATGATCGTTATTTGCACCGCAAGCCCATGGGTCTGGGAAGACCTCAGCCCGTCCTGAGTCGCCTGCGCGTCAGGGCCGCCAAACGAAACATTGTCCCTTTGTCTGTCGATGAGGTCGCCCGATTCTGGTCCAGCTTTAGCGCTTCACGTGACCTGGCAATCGTCGGACTGATGCTGTTGCAAGGACTACGATCTGCGGAAGTACTCGCACTCAATGTAGACGACATTCTACTGTCCGAAGGACAAGTTCGTGTTCACGGCAAAGGTGGAAAACTTCGTTTCCTACCGCTGGCGCCAGAAACGACTCAACTGCTCGAGCATTACGTGCGGCTGGAACGTCCTACTCGCTGCGGCTCCGCACTGTTTGTGTCTTTGAAAGGAACCGCACGCGGCACGCGCATGACAGCGGCAGGCCTACGTTCTCTGTTCCGTTATCATCGCCGGACTACTGGCATCAAACTGGCTAATCCGCACCGCTTCCGACACACGTTCGCCTCCGACATGATACGGGCCGGCGTCAGTCTGCCAGCACTTATGCAGTTGATGGGTCATGCCTATATCCAGACCACGCTCATCTATGTGCAAGTGACTCCGCTCGAGGTCTACCAGCAGTACGCTCGTGCCGTCGCGCAGCATATCCGACCTCTTCCGGTGACCACATCGTGAACCGTGCCCGCCGCCCTCCACTCGAACATCCCCTGGCCGAGCACTTCGAGCACGCTGTCGAGTCGCTTGGTGCTGCCCTTCATCCCGACACGGTTCGCCATTACCGCGGCACGCTACGCAAGTTCCTGACGTGGCTTGGCGCCCGTCATCCCGAGGTTTGCTCACTGGATCAGTTGCAGCGCAAACTGCACATTCTCCCCTGGTTGGCACACCTGCAATCACAAACACCACACCTAGCAACGGCATCCTACATCAACCTGCTGATCCACCTGCGCGGAGTCTTTTACGAACTGGCCTGGGCCGAGCAGTTACCCGAACTGGCTCATCTGCTCCGTCGCCAAGATGTACCCCGCATGCCGCAACGGCTGCCACGCCCGTTGGCTGCGGAACAGGATCAGCTCTTGCAGCGTGAACTGTTACGTCGCAATGATGTGGCAGCAAACGCCCTTCTTCTGATTCGCCATACCGGCATGCGCATTGGCGAATGCGCTGATCTGCCTTGCGATTGCCTGCGTTCTACGAGCCCACAACAATGGGCGATTCACGTCCCCTTGGGAAAGCTCAAGACCGAACGGATGGTGCCAGTTGACCCATTCGTGTGCGAGCTTGTTCAGCGTCTTCGTTTCTTCCGCTCACTGGATTCCGTACTCGCCGATGGACTCCTATTGCCCCGGCCTCGCACCAAGGAAGCGCTCGTCCGACAGTTGCGCGACTACCTGCACGAAGTGTGCTTCTCCGTCAATCTTCCCGTCGACATCGTTCCGCACCAACTGAGGCACACATACGCCACAGAAATGCTTCGGTCCGGTGTCAGCTTCCCGGGTGTGATGAAACTGCTCGGCCACAACTCGTCCGACATGACGATGAAGTATCTCGACATCGCCCTGCCCGACCTTCAACGCGAATTCCATTCGGCCCGTTCTCATCCGCGACATCTCGCGCCACAACCAAAGACGGCCGCTGGATCCGTTCGCTCTGGCATCAACGGTGTCATTGACTCCCTGCTCGCAACGCAGCACGCCTTAACTATGTTCCGCCGTACTCTGCCAAATCACCCTGCATGCCGCTCCCTGGATCGCCTTTCCAACAGACTCAGCAAAATCCTCGCCGAACTCCGCAATCTCAACCCACCCTCAAGATGAGCACGGATTGGCCGGTTATGCCGGCAATGCGGACACAATAGCTGATAAGCGGCGCTCCGAACAGAACAGCCTTCGTGTGATGCATTTTTGAGGTGATCTACTCTAGGCTGCCGTCAACGCAATGGACATCTAATCGAGTCGATTGTTGTCTTGCGTTCTGCCGTCTGTGCCGATTTTTCAATCGCACCTGCTTCCGACCAACCCTTCCAAAAAACCATGCGATTCGATCGACTTGATCCCATTAATGCGCTTTATCGGCACTAGCGAGGTCTCGATCCAGGGCCGCGCCATCAAAGGGGATCACGATAATCTTGCTACCGTGGCCGTCGTTGCCCTTTTCTTCCTTTTTGGGAACGTCGATCACCGCAAGAGTGACTGCTGTGATATGGCCGTTCTCGATCAGAA
>JBJMGJ010000523.1:0-3121 GCA_045807965.1 Bryobacteraceae bacterium
CCACCACGCGAGCTGGGAAACAGAGTTTTGGAATCCTCTCTGCCTTGCTCCCGGATCCAGGCTTTGAGGACCGCAACTGTCGGTTTGGCCAAGGGAGTACAGCGTTCCTTACGCCCCTTGCCTCGACAACGTATGTGTGCGCCGGCACCGAGCGAGACGTCCTCGTGGCGCAATGCCGTCATCTCCGACAATCGGAGACCAGTCTGAACAGCAGTGAGCAGAAACGCATGATCACGGCGCCCCAACCATTGCTTTCGATCAGGTGCCGCCAACAACGCTTCGATCTCCGGTCGCGTGAGAAAACCCACCAGTGCACGCGGCTGTCGTTGGTTTGGAATGGCCAGCACCCGTTGGATGATTCCGCTCTGGGCCGGCGCTTCCAGTGCAGCGTAACGGAAGAATGACCGAATGGCTGTCAAACGCAGATTTCGGCTCCTCGAGCCATTGTGGCGACGCTTCCCCAGATCTTCCAGGAATGAGCCGACCAACGACGCATTCAAATCCTCCAACTCCAATTGAGAAGGTGCCTTGCGTAGCCGTTTTTGCGCGAACTGCAGCAGCAGGCGAAAAGTGTCGCGATAGGAGGCAATGGTGTGAGGGCTGACTTTCCGCTGAGTCATCAAACGAATCGTGAAGAACGACTGCAACAAGGTGGGAAGATTAGCGGGATCCCGCATTCAAGCCCTCCCATCTTTTTTCCAGCCTCTTGCCAGCTGCGCCCAGCAGTTCGGGAGTGCCGGTGAGATACCAATAGGTGTCGGTAACATGGGCATGCCCCAGATAGGTGGACAAGATTGGCAAGCGCCGTTTGGGATCTTCGCCATTGCGATACCAGCGCAGCAGCGTCTCCACTGCGAAGCGGTGACGAAAGTCATGTAAGCGGGGTCCATGGCTCGCATTCACGGCACGTAATCCAATTTGCCGGGATAGGAGGTAGAACGCTCGGTGAACCTCCCCTTTGTCCAAACGGTTACCGTTCTTATTTACAAGGAAAGATCCATTCGCTCGTGCACCAAAGCGGTTGTCCCGACGCCGCACGTAATCGGCTAGGACCTTACACGTTGAGCGATGCAGCGGTACCAATCGGGACTTTCCAAACTTCGCTCCCTTAATAGTGAGAATGCCCTCGGACCAACTCATATCCTCGTTTTGAAGATTCAATGCTTCACTCAGTCGCAGGCCGGTGACAGCCAGCAACCCGAACAAACAGTAATAGGTCCACGGACGCAGAGGATCGACAGAGGGCCGCGCTTTGGCCGCTTTTAGCAGTTTCTGGATCTCCAAGTTCGAATAAAAGTAAGGCCGGGCTCGCGGCGGTTGAAACGGCAGCAAGCCGAAGGGAGGAATCTCTGTGGACGGGTCCGTAGCGCTCCAATGACGAGTGAAACCACGCACAATACTGAGCCGCGCTGCCCACTCATAAGGCTTCTGATTTTCATGTTGTGTGGCCCATTCCAGTGCCAGCTTGACCGTGATTGCCGCGCTGTTCTTTTGGTCCAGAAAAAGCAAGAACTCTCGCAGGGCAGTCTCGTGCCTGTGCAACTTAAACCCCAAACCGCGACGCATCGTCAGGTAGTCTCGAACTGCTTTGGTTAGTGGTTTCATCGACCGCACCCCGGCCACGGCAACGCCAAGGTGTGCAACGCGGTCACGTCCACTTTGGCGTAGATCGCAGTGGTGTTGGGGCTTTTGTGGCGTAACAGTTCTCCAATCTCATCCAAAGAACCTCCCCGTCGAAGCATATTAGTGGCCAGCGAATGACGAAGGACATGCGCGCCTTTATGCGCTGACACTACGCCCGCTTCTTTTATCGCCCGCATCACGAGAGTGGAGACCGCGGACGCGTTGGCAAAGCCGACCAAGGGCGCGCGGTGTCGAATGAAGGCTCTTCGACTGACACAACGAGGACGATCTTCACACAAATAAGCAGCCAGCGCCGCACCCACATCTGCCGCCAAGGGCAGAGGCACCGATCCCCCACCCTTGCCACGAATCGTAATCTGACCGGCAGTCCAATCGATGTCGTCCAAGTTCAACCCGACAACTTCACCAGCCCGCAGACCTAGCCTGGCAAGCAGCAGCAAAATCGCGTAGTTCCGTCTACCAATCGAGCTTTTTCGACCACAGCACTTAAGAATCTGTTCAACGTCATTGGCGGAAAGATACCTGGGCAGTGTGGCAAGCGACCAGTTTGGAACAGTCGGAACGCAACCCGAAAGGTCAATGGATATCTCTCCGCGGTGACACAGATAGCGAAAGAAACACCGCAGCGCCGTCACCACCAGCCCAGCTCGAACCGGACTCAGTCGATGGGCTTGGCGCACAACGAACTTGGCGACGTCAGGAGCGGATAGAAATCGCACGTTTGGAATCTCGTTCCTGAATCGCTCGGACAAAAACTGTTCAATGACAGGCAAATAGTTGCGCAGCGTTGCCGGAGAAAGTCCACGCTCCTCTGACAAGTACTGCTGAAACGCAGCGGTGACTTTCAGGGGAGCGCTGCTCGCAGTTGCGTCCCGCTTTACAACACCTTTCTCGCGAAGCGTTGCCAAGATTCGCTTGAGTGCTACCGGATCACCTCGGCGGAGTCGCTGTTGTCGTTGGCGAAATCGCAGAAACCGATCTACGTCGTCATCACCTATTTTTCTGACGGCTATCTCCTTTCTCTCGAGCCAGCCACTGAAGTCAGCGATTACAAGAATCTGTTGTCGTATCGAGAGAGGCTCATAGCCTTGCTCAGCCTGGGCTGCCGAGTAAGCATCAAGATATTTACTCAAGGGCCCTTGACGAAGCCGTTCTGTCGTCTTTGGGAACGTAAATCCCTTCTTTATCATTCCCCAGAGTGGCAACCCATGCAGCCGGACTATGCCGCAAACAAAAGAAACAAACGCCGCATCAACAAAGCTCCGTGTCAACAGATGCGGCATAGTCTCGGCGGCGGCATAGTGGCGCCTATGCCTCATGCGGCGTAGTCGGCATAGTTTCGCGACTCACTTAGTGGAAGCAGGAACGGATCTGCCCACGGTGCAGTTGCTGCTCGGTCACTCTGACCTGAAAGCGACCTCCATTTACCTCACCTTTCTGAACGTCACTTAAAAGCGGCGGGTACCCCACTCGACAA
>JBJMGJ010000524.1:0-9959 GCA_045807965.1 Bryobacteraceae bacterium
CATAAGATCACTTTGATCGCCGAGAAATAATCTGTAGTGCCAGGCCTCGCGAGACGGCCCTCTTGTATTAGATCGTGGCTCTCGGATCGCGCTTCGATAACCGTGCCAACAGGAAATCCACTTCGGCGCGAGCCTTAGCGCTCAGCACACTGGCCGGTTTACGTTGCGCGTCCGATACGATGGCCCCACGCTTCTGGAGCACATACTTCCGCACCGCCAAACCTACACCCTGCTGTTGCTCATAGCGGATCAGCGGAAGATGCGCATCGAAAAGGTCATGCGCCTCTTCGTTCCTGCCAGCCTGATGAAGCTGGACAAGCTCGACGAGCATATCGGGGAAGGCATACCCTGTCATGGCGCCATCGGCACCGCGACTGAGCTCGAAATCCAAGAACAGCGCTCCGTTTCCGCAGAGAATCGAAATGTGCCGCATAGAACCGTCGGCTTCGAAACTGCGCATCGCGGTGATTTTCTCGAGACCGGGCCAGTCCTCGTGCTTCAGCATCACGCACGAGGTGTGGTTCGCGACGATTTGGCGAATGACCTTCGGGGTCATGATGACACCGAGCGTCAATGGATAATCCTGAAGGACCCAAGGCACACCCGAACCAATCGCCTCTACCGCCTGCCCGAAATATGTGACGATCTGATCGTCCGTGCGAAGACTGGGAGGTGGAGCGATCATTACGCCTGCAGCGCCGCTGTCCAAAGCGCTTCGCGCAAGAGAACGCATGGCGGCAAAGCCAGGCGAGGAAACCCCGACGACAACTGGAATCTCCCGCGCCCGGGAAACCACTTGCTTGACGAATGCCAGCGATTCGCTCATCTCGAGCTTGGGCGCTTCGCCCATAATCCCGAGAATCGTCAGTCCCGCGACTCCGCATCCCAGGTAAAAGTCGATCATCCGGTCGACCGACTCCATATCAACGCTGCCATCTTGACGAAATGGAGTGACCGTGATCGCAAAGACACCTTGCGCCTGCGCTGTGAGCGGCATAGTCAGAGCTCTAGATAGAAGGAGCTGCTCCGCCGTCCACCCGAACTACCGTGCCGGTGATGTAGGACGCAAGTTCGCTGGCTAAGAAGGCCGCCGTATCGCCGTACTCCTGGATATCGCCATAACGTCCGACCGGTATTGTCCCGATGCTTTCCTTTTGCACTTCCTCCAAGGGCCGCCCTTCACGCTTCGCCTTGTTCTCATCCAAAAAACGAAGTCGATCGGTGGCGATACGCCCGGGCAGCAACATGTTGACTGTGATGCCTTCTTTTGCCACTTCGGTGGAAAGAGTCTTTGACCAGCCGAGCAGGGACATCCGGAGAGTGTTTGAGATCGCCAGATTCGGAATAGGCACAATGACGCCGGACGAGGCGCTTGTAATGATCCGTCCCCACTTCTTCTTTCGCATGGCTGGAAGTGTGCGATCAGTAATAGCAAAGATGGGAAGAATCATGGACTGGAAGTTCTTGCTCCACAGTTCCGGATCTTGACCTGCAGCAGGCGTGGGCGGCGGGCCGCCGGTGTTGTTGATCAAGATATCCACGGTCCCAAAGCGCTTTTCGATGGCAACGAACTGCGTTTCAATGATCGTGAGATCCGTGATATCCCACCCAAGCGCCAACCCTTCTGAACCCGCAGCTTCGATTTCTTTTACCGCTTCATCGAGCCGAGACTGGGTCCTTCCGGCGATTGCGACTCGCGCGCCCTCTCGGGCTAGGCTGAGCGCGATTCCTTTACCCAAACCGCTTCCGCCCCCAAGAACTAATGCCGTCTTACCCTTTAATCCGAGTTCCATGCCTTTGACCGTACGCTCTCCACCGTCTTTTATAGCAGCCGTCGCTATGCTGATTAGTTGTTACCGGAAATAATCAGAGCCCACCTGCTTTTCTGGGGTAGCTTCATCACGAGTGTCGAAGGAGTGCATGATGGCACGCGGACTGCGTAAGGGTTTGACCAGCTATGGAGACGATGAGTTCTCGCTCTTCCTCCGGAGTGCGTTTATCAAAGCGATGGGCTACTCCGATGACGCCTTGGAGCGTCCCATCGTCGGGATTACCAACACCTATAGCGATTACAACCCGTGCCATGGGAACGTGCCGGACCTGATTGAGTCCGTGAAACGGGGCGTGATGTTGGCCGGCGGCTTGCCCATGGTCTTTCCGACCATGACGATGCACGAGAGCTTCATCCATCCGACCGCGATGTATCTCCGCAATCTGATGGCGATGGAAACAGAGGAGATGATTCGCTGTCAGCCGATGGACGCGGTGGTTCTGATCGGCGGCTGCGACAAGACCTTGCCGGCACAGATTATGGCCGCGGCCAGCGCGAACCTGCCGGCCGTTGTTTTGCCCACCGGACCGATGATCGTCGGGCACTACAAAGGCGAGGTGCTCGGTGCCTGCACGGATTGTCGGCGCCTCTGGGCGAAGTTTCGAGCCGGGCAAATGGATACTGCTGAAATCAACGTCGTGAACGCGCGCCTCGCTCCCTCTGTGGGAACGTGCATGGTGATGGGTACGGCGAGTACGATGGCGTGTGTCACCGAAGCGCTCGGACTTTCGCTTCCGACAAGTGCAACGATACCGGCTGTGTATGCGGAGCGGCGTCGACTCGCCGAAGCAAGCGGAAAACGCGCGGCCGAAATGGCGGTTGCGGGGAGCCCTTCTCCCTCCGACATACTAACGGAGAAGAGCATACGCAATGCGCTGGTGGTGCTGCAGGCAATTGGCGGATCGACAAACGGGCTCATCCACCTGACGGCGATCGCCGGCCGGATTGGTCTCCGCATCGATCTTGAGGACTTCGACCGGTTGAGCCGCGACGTGCCGGTTCTTGTGGATCTCAAGCCGACGGGCCAGCACTATATGGAGCATCTGCACGAAGCCGGGGGCCTTCCGCGGGTCATGAAGGAACTGTCAAACCTGCTTGCGCTTGACGCGCGAACCGTGGGTGGCGGAACGGTGGCCGACTCCATTGCAGCTGCCGAAGAAGTACCCGGGCAGGACGTAATCAGGCCGCGAGACAATCCTCTAAAGACACAAGGTACGCTCGCCGTACTTCGGGGCAATCTGGCTCCGCGAGGGGCGTTGATCAAGCAATCTGCGGCTACCGAGTCGCTGCTCGAGCATACGGGGCGTGCCGTAGTGTTCGATTCGGTCGAGGAAATGACGAGGCAGTTGGATGACGAAACGCTGGAGGTCACACCGGATAGCGTTCTCGTACTGCGCAACGCGGGTCCGAAGGGAGCTCCGGGTATGCCGGAGGCCGGCTACATTCCGATTCCGAAGAAGCTTTCGCGGACAGGCGTGAAAGATATGGTTCGCATCTCGGACGCTCGCATGAGCGGAACGGCCTTCGGGACGGTCGTCCTGCATATTTCACCGGAGGCGGCGGTAGGCGGCCCCCTGGCGCTCGTGCGAACGGGTGATCTGATTCGCCTCAACGTACGGGATCGGCGCATCGACCTACTCGTCGACGATGCCGAACTAAAATCGAGAGCGCGAGAGAAACGGCCCTTCACTCACTCCGAATTCGATGGCTCGCGCGGCTACGCTAAGCTCTTTCTCGATACCGTATTGCAAGCCGACGAGGGATGTGACTTCAACTTCCTCCTAAAGAACCCATCCCGGGAGGGAAGCAATGGCGCGGATTAAAGCTCCAACGCGCCGCTCAATTCTCGCGGGTATCTCCGGACTAGGTCTATCGAGCGTGGTGAGGGCGCAAGATGATTCAAAGCCAGACCAACCCGTAAAGGTGCCTTGGTCTGCGGGTACGGAACGGCCCAAGCTTCATGCGCCGCCCCATGCCGCGGATTGTCACCATCACATCTACGATGCGAGGTTTCCTACCGATCCTAAAGCGGTGTTAAAGCCTGGGCCGGCCACGCCGGCCGACTACCGTCTGTTTCAGAAACGCATCGGGACGACTCGCAACGTGATCGTGCAGCCTTCGACGTATGGTGTCGATAACCGATGTCTCCTAGATGCGCTCCGGCAATTCGGCAAGACAAATTGTCGTGGCATCGCCGTTGTGAACTCTGGCGTCAGTGACGCCGAGCTGAAAGAGTTGAATGAAGCAGGCGTTCGTGGAATCCGGTTCAATCTTCAACAAGCAGGCGCAACGGCACTCGAGATGCTCTCTCCCCTGGCGAAACGGATTACTCCGCTCGGCTGGCACGTGCAAGTGAACCTCTCGCCTGAACAGATTGTGGAGGCCCGGTCAGTGATTGAGGCGCTCCCCTGTCCCGTCGTGTTCGACCACTTCGGCCACACCACGATTCGCGGCGAGAAAGATCCGGCCTTTCCGGTCATTGTGAAACTGTTGCAATCAAAGAAGGGCTGGCTCAAGCTCTCGGGAGCTTACATCGACAGCAAGGTGGGATCGCCGACTTATGCCGACAGCATCCCAACCGCACGCGCTTACGTGAAAGAGGCTCCGGATCGGCTGGTCTGGGGATCGGACTGGCCGCACCCGACGACAGACAATAAGCCGGACGATGCTGTGCTGTTCGATCTTTTGTCCGAGTGGGCGCCAGATGCAGCGGAGCGTCATGGCATCTTAGTTGAAAATCCAGTAAAACTGTACGGCTTCGCTTCATAACTCTTCGATCCCATAACGACATGAACCCTCAACATATTCAGGCACTCTCCGCCATCTCCACGGCAACGATCACGACTGTTCTGCTGAAGAAAGGTCTTCGAAATATCTGGATGCGCGGCACACGGCCGCTCCGCCCGGATCAACCGCGTTTAGTTGGTCCCGCGTTTACGATGCGCTTCGTGCCTGCTCGGGAAGATCTCGCGACGCCGGCGTCGTGGGCTTCGCCCCGCTCTACGCGCGGAGCCATTGAAGATATGCCGCCCGGCTGCATCGCCGTGGTTGACGCCATGGGGATTACAGACGCGGGCATCTTCGGCGATATCCTTTGCGCCCGAATGCAAAAGCGCGGCGTGGCGGCCCTGATTACCGACGGAGTCGTGCGGGATGTTGCCGGCGTGCTTGAAACTGGATTGCCGGTGTGGTGCCAGGGCGCAGCTGCCCCGCCTTCCGTCGCGGCCTTGACGTTTGTCAATTGGCGAGAGCCGATTGGCTGCGGCGGCGTCGCCGTATTTCCGGACGACGCGATTGTTGTGGATTCCGACGGAGCCGTTGTGATTCCGGCGGCCCTGTTGGAGGAAGTGGTGGCGACTGCGACGGAACAGGAGCGGTTAGAGACCTGGATTATGGGCGAAGTACACAAGGGCATTCCGCTCCCTGGGCTTTATCCTCCTAACGAGGAAACGAAGGCGCGGTACGAGGCCGCGTCGAAGCGCAGCGCTTGAACCCATTGCCGGGTTATATACTCGTCCGTTGAACCACGGCCTTTATTTTGTCCTCTTAACGGTTGCGGCGATCGGGCTTTTACTCCTTCTGGTCCTGGTCGCGCGACTGCACGCCTTTCTGGCGCTGCTGGTGGTGAGCATTGCGCTCGGTCTGAGTGCCGGGATGCAACCGGCCAAAATCATCAGCTCCATCCAGACGGGGTTCGGTGATGCCCTCAGTTTTATCGCAATTGTCGTGGGACTTGGCGCAATCATCGGCCGCTTTCTGCAGTTTTCGGGAGGCGGCCGGGTGCTCGCGGACTGGCTGCTTGCGAAGGCGGGAGCACGCCACGCGCAATGGGCGGTCCTGATCACAGCATTCCTGGTGGGCCTTCCCGTTTTCTTTGAAGTCGGATTTATCATCCTCGCCCCTCTCGCCTGGAGTCTGGCCCGGGAATCGAAGCGGTCGCTGCTGTTGTTTGCACTGCCGATAGCGGCTGCTCTTACGATGACGCACGCGATTGTGCCACCTCATCCCGCTCCGGCCGTCGCAGCGCAACTGATGGGCGCGGACGTGGGGCGGACCGTTCTTTTTGGAACCCTTCTTTCGATCCCGCTTGTCATTGTGAGTGGAATCTACTATGGAGGTTGGATTGCGGGTCGGATGGATCCCCCCATACCCGACCTGGCGGGAAACAAAGATTTGCGGGCGGAAACAGCCGCCGAGCCGCCTTCGCTGTTTCTCACCATTTCAGTCCTGCTTCTTCCGGTGGTGCTGATCTTTGCCGGCACACTCACAGATTTCACACACCTATCCGGAACCAGCTTCCTGAAATTCCTCGGCCATCCGTTCACGGCTCTGCTGATCACAGCGCTCGCGGCAATGTATCTCTTCGGGAGTCGCAAAGGCCTCAGCGGCGACAGCGTGACGAAGTTAGTAGCCGAGGCGATGGCACCCCTGGCCACGCTGCTCCTGATCATCGGGGGTGGCGGCGCTCTGAAACAGATTCTGGTTGACTCGGGCATCGGGCCTTACCTGGGGAAGGTATTGGCAACAAGCCCGCTCTCACCCCTTCTCGTGTGTTTCGTCACCGCCACGGTTCTGCGGGCAGCCTTAGGGTCTGCGACTGTCGCGATCGTGACAGCGGCCGGTCTGCTCGCACCGTTGCTGAAACAAGTGCCGGGCTACAGTCCCGAAATACTCGTACTCTCGGTCTGTTGTGGAGGGACGATGATCTCTCACATAAACGATGCGGGTTTCTGGCTGGTTAAAGAATACACGGGCATGACGGTCAGCCAGACCTTGCGCAGCTGGACCGTGATGAAGATCATCATGGGCGTGATGGGGATTATCATCCTGCTGATCTGGCAAAGTGTGGCGCATCGCTAGACGCGCACCATACAAGGGCTTTTGTTATCAAATTTCCAGCCCGAGACCAAGTACTGCATCGCAAATGCGTCGTTCCTGGCGCCCAGTTCGTGGTTTTGATAGAGCTGGTGGGCCGCTTCGATCCTGTCGAGATCAATTTCGATTCCTAAGCCGGGCCGGTCCGGAACGCGTATCTTTCCGCCTGCGATCTGGAACGGTTCTTTTGTCAGCCGCTGTCCATCCTGCCAGATCCAGTGAGTGTCGATTGCGGTGATCCTCCCCGGAGCAGCAGCCGCGGTATGGGTAATCATGGCAAGCGATATGTCGAAGTGATTGTTCGAATGCGAGCCCCAGGTCAGGCCCCATTCGTGGCACATCTGAGAGACACGGACCGCGCCTCGCATAGTCCAGAAATGCGGATCCGCTAGCGGTATGTCGACCGCATGAAGTTGAATGGCATGGCCCATCTCACGCCAATCCGTCGCGATCATGTTCGTTGCCGTAGGCAGGCCGGTCGCCCTGCGGAATTCGGCCATGATTTCACGGCCGGAGTAGCCGTTCTCCGCGCCGCACGGATCTTCGGCATAAGAGAGTATGTCGTGGCGATTGGAACAGAGCCGGATGGCCTCCGCGAGGGACCATGCACCGTTCGGATCCAGTGTGATCCGTGCGTCAGGAAAGCGCTTGGCCAAAGCGGCGATCGCTTCCATCTCCTCGTCGCCGGAGAACACGCCACCTTTCAATTTGAAGTCACGGAAGCCGTAACGGCCGTAGGCGGCCTCTCCGAGCCGCACTATCGCTTGCGGGGTCAGAGACTCTTCGTGACGAAGACGGAGCCAGTCGTCGCCCGCGCTCTCCTCGCTCGCGTACGGAAGATCGGTCTTTTTCGGGTCGCCGACGTAAAAGAGATAACCCAGCATGTCCACTTCCGTACGCTGCTGGCCTTCCCCGAGCAAAGACGCGACCGGCACGCCGAGATGCTGACCCAACAGATCCAGGAGCGCCGATTCGATTGCGGTGCAGGCGTGAATCGTGGTTCGCAAATCGAATGTCTGCGAACCACGTCCGCCCGCATCGCGATCGATGAACTGCTTGCGGACCGCCGTAACGAGCTCACTGTATCGGCCAATGCTCTGCCCGAGCAGCAGCGGCTTGGCGTCTTCGAGCGTTGCCCGGATGCGTTCGCCGCCTGGCACTTCTCCGGCACCCGTATGTCCCGCAGTATCTTCCACAAGCAAGATGTTGCGCGTGAAGAAGGGGCCGTGCGCTCCACTTAGATTCAGGAGCATACTATCTGTGCCCGCGACAGGTATCACCGTCACACGCTCAATCTGAGGCGCAGCGCTGAAACCTGAAGATCCGCTCATCCCGCTATCTTCTGCCGAGAGAGTTAGACGGGCGCGTCGGTATCCGCCAGGCGAATGGCTTCAATCTCTTCCTTCGAGACACGCGACGGATTAGAAGGCGCTTTGTACTCCGCTCTGGAATCGTACATCCGCGCAAGCTCGATCCCGTTGTCATAGGGAGTAGTTTTTCGTGTGAAAGCGCCCCCCACTTCTTCGACATTGATGTCACTTGGGTTTGGGGAGAAAGGCGCCACAACTAAGGCTTTCGGGTCCAGCTTCTGGAGAATGCTGATCAACTCGGCAACTGTCATGCACCAATTATGCGCGCTTTGCAATTTTGATTTTGATTCAATAGTGCTGGATAGGAGCGAGTAACTTCCGTGCATTTCTCAACGCGGCGAGATTGGGTGTGCCCCTTCGGTGTTTTCCTCCTGTGCACCCAAGCGGGTTTTAGCTTTGGACAAAGCCGGCCGAAGGCGGCCACCGATAGCTTTCCCGCACCGGTAGAGCTCACATCGGAGCAGGATCGCGCTCGCACGATGGAGCTTCTAGGAATCAAGACCCCTCTGCGACAGGGAGCGGATGGGCGCAACCCGCAAGCCGAGAATGCCGCCAATTACGACGAATTGAAGGCGAATCCGATTACTACTCTTCCCGACGTTCTCACTTTGAAGAACGGCAAAAAGGTGACGACGGCGAAAGATTGGTGGACAAAACGCCGGCCCGAGATTGTTGAGGATTTCGACCGGGAAATCTATGGACGCATGCCGAAAAACACGCCCAAAGTGAACTGGGAAGTCACCGGCACCGAAAAGGAAACGAACGGCGGAGTCGAAGTTACCACCAAACATCTCCTGGGGCACGTAGATAATTCTTCCTACCCGCTAGTAAAGGTTGATATTCAGCTGAACCTCTCGACTCCGGCGAATGCGACCGGCCCAGTGCCTGTCGTGATGGAGTTTGGCTATATGTTCCGGCCCCGGCCAGGAGGCCCCGCGCTTCCCCCCATGCCGGCGCAGTCTGGCCCCACGTGGCAACAGCAGGTGCTCGCCAAAGGCTGGGGTTACGCCACCATGTACCCGACCAGCGTACAGGACGACAACGGCGCGGGGCTCACGAAAGGGATCATCGGCCTGGTCAACAAAGGGCAACCGCGGAAGTTAGACGACTGGGGTGCCCTTCGCGCCTGGGGCTGGGGGGCAAGCCGGGCTCTCGATTACTTTGAAACCGATAAAGCCGTAGACGCCAAGCGAGTCGCGCTGGAAGGCCACTCTCGTTATGGGAAGGCGACCGCCGTCGCCATGGCGGACGATCCGCGATTCGCCGTTGCGTTCATCAGTTCCTCGGGCGAGGGCGGTGTAAAGCTTCACCGACGTAATTGGGGTGAGCTGGTGGAGAATGTGGCCGCGGTAAACGAATACCATTGGATGGCGGGCAACTTCCTCAAATACGCAGGCCCGCTGAAATGGGAAGACCTGCCGGTTGATTCTCATGAACTGATTGCGTTGTGCGCGCCACGTCCGGTCTTCATCAGCGCGGGCGCTGTGAAGGGAGATGGCTGGGTAGACGCAAAGGGCATGTTTCTGGCTGGTGTTGGGGCCAGCCCTGTCTACCGATTGTTAGGCGGGAAGGGCTTGAGCACTTCCGAGTTTCCGCCCATGGAAGCCGCTTTGACGGACGGAGACATAGCATTCCGGCAACATAGTGCGGGACACACGCCGGGACCGAACTGGCCAACATTCATCGCGTTCGCCAGCCGTTATTTCAACACTTCCCCTGCAAGTTCCGCGAGTTCATTGGGGAAGTGACGGGACTGAAACTGTAGGGGAGTGTTCTATGGAACGAGCTAAATCACGATGCTCGAAGTTGCTGATGGCCACCCTGGTTGCCGCGGCCCAGTTCGCGACGGCGCAGGACCCGAGTCAGAAATACAAAGATCCTGC
>JBJMGJ010000525.1:0-3879 GCA_045807965.1 Bryobacteraceae bacterium
ATTTCCTCGAAGTTGCGGGGTGGGTTTTTCTTCGACTCATTCAAGAGAGAGCGCGAGACGTTAGCGGTACTCGGTGGCATTTGGTGATCTGCGTTTCCGTGATGCGATGCTTCTTTCGAGCGGTTGAACCGTGAAGGGAAGCGGAGCGGAGACACGCTGGCTGTTCCGCTCCGAGGAAGAGTGGGACTAGCCACGAATGCATTTGTTCGAGAAGACTTTGGTTGGAATCGGTGGTCACCGCGAACTTCCGCTTCCGCACGCAAGCAGGTTGCCTCGCTCCGGCACTTACATTCCGGCCTGCCCGGAATCTACAAATCATTTGCGAGTGTCCGGGAGTGCGAACACATAGTAACCCTGCGCCTCGTTCTTACCGGCTTTCCATGACAAGCCCTCACCGTGCGCGCGCGAAGCAGGTTGTGCTGTAGCAAGAAAAGCGAGATACTCCCGTCCATTGACTTCGTAAACGGCGGGAACACCTTCGGGATTTGCCTCCAACTCCCTCTGCCAAAGTTCCTGTCCCGTGTCTTTGTCGAAAGCATGAATCACACGATCTGAGAACGATGAGATGAAGATCAATCCTCCGGCCGTAGCTACCGGGCCGACGTGATTCGAATTAAGGCCGACTGCGATGGCGCCGGTATTCACAATGCCCTTCGCGGCCAGAACCGGCACGGTACCGAGAGGAATTTTCCATTTGATCTTTCCCTCGTTTAGATCGTAGGCAGTGAGCGTATTCCACGGCGGCGCCATTGCCGGGAGGCTGTCGGAAGCCCCAGTGAGGAGCCCTCCATAACTCCCGAAATAGCGCGGCAAACCAGCCGGATACGGCATCCGGTCGCCATTACCCCCTCCGCCTCCCGCATTCCCCCGCGCGGCACCTCCACGCCTGGTTTGGCCACCGCCGTTCGGCAGGGCACCCGCCTCCGGGTTGGAAATATAAGCAGCCAACATGTCCAGTTGCGACGGGGTCAGATCCGGAAAGGCCGGCATTTGTCCACCGTTACCCTGCGTCACAATCCGTTTGAAAGCGTCAGCCCCGATCTCCTTTGGGTTCGCTACTCCGCTGCGTTCCGGGCCATGACAGGTCTGGCATCGTTGCATGAACAGGGCATGTCCCTGTTGCTCGGGCGTTCCGTCGGAGGGAAATTCAGCGCGCCCGGGTTCAGTGCGGATTCTCTTTACCTCGGGATTGTCCCCTGAACGCACATAGACCATGCCCGCCTGCGGATCCGCTGCGAGGTTCCCCCAGTTTGCGCCGCCAACATCCCCGGGGACTTCAACCGTATCCCGCTCCAGTCCAGCCGGAGTGAAGATACCCTGATGATCGGAGCGAAGCAGGATGTCGCGAATTCGCGCTTTATCGGCATCGCTGAGATATGGATTCACGTCTTCCACTGCGAACTTCTGTCTCGAAAAGGGCGGCAGCTTGGTGGGAAACGGCTGCGTCGGCCAGGATTGCTCTCCTGGCACGGCACTTTTCGGTACCGGACGTTCTTCGATCGGCCACAGCGGCTCGCCGGTCACGCGATCGAAGACGTAGAGAAATCCGGTCTTGCCTGCTTGGGCAACGGCGTCGATCATCTTGCCGTTGTGGCGCACGGTAATCAGCTTGGGGGCTGCGGTCGGATCATAATCCCACAGATCGTGATGGACTTCCTGGAAATGCCATAGCCGTTTTCCGGTTCGCAAATCCAATGCGAGAAGGCAATTGCCAAACAGATTCTCACCAACTCGATCCGCTCCATAGAAGTCAGAGGTCGGTGATCCCAGTGGGAAATAGCCGATTCCTCGTTTTTGGTCGATCGAAAACTCGCCCCAGGTGTTCACGCCGCCAGCGTACTTCCACGCATCCCTCGGCCACGTCTCGTATCCGTATTCACCCGGCAACGGAATGGTGTGAAATGTCCATACGGTCGCACCAGTGAGGACATTCCAGGCGCGGAGGTAGCCCGGCGGGGCGCCGAACGACTCACTGACAGCCGATCCTTCAATGATCATGTTCTCGAATACATGACCCGGCGTACCGCTCTGAACGCTGGGAATCGTCTTTACATCACGGCCCAATCCTTCGCGCATGTTGACGCGTCCGTCATTGCCGAAGGTATTGATCGTGATCCCTGTCAGAGCGTTCACTTCCTGTAAATAGCTATCGACAGAGAAAACCAGCCTTCGATCTTTTCGATCTTTACTCTCCCAATACGTAATCCCTCTGTCTGCCGGTTTGCCCTCAATGGGATGAACCCAAATCTCCTTCCCGGTGATCGCATTGAGCGCTACCAGGGCCGGGTCCGGTTTTAGCACGAACATCACGTTCTCGACAATAAGCGGACTAAATGCGTAGCGGGCGTTCAAACCGGGCGCGGGATAAAACCAAACCTGCTGAAGGCGGTTTACGTTGGTTTTGTTGATCTGTTTGAGTGACGAGTATTGAGAAGAATCCAGCGCTCCGCCATAGTCGCTCCAGGCAGTGTGGGTCTCTGGTTTCAATTGCGCAAACATGACGCTCACAATCAGAGCGACAAGGGCTATTGACTGCGCTGGTTTCATCAGTATGACCTTCCTAAAAACTGCGGATCGGCGGCGGCATAAGTCGTCGATGGTGCGACGTAGCTCGTTTGTGTGTGGCCTAATACGGAAAATTCGTCGCTACGGGACGAACATTTGACGCCATTCAGCAGCGAGCGTCTGAAGTACACTCGTCGGGGGTGGGCCGTCGTGAACTACCACGCGATAGCGCAGCGTCAAAGGAGCATCGGGCTCGATTGTAATCGGGTGCAATGCAACTACGGACGGGTTTAGCATCCACAGGTATCGTGCATTGTGCCACAACGTCGGCGGATTCTTCGGATGATCGATCACTGCGGCCCCGAGGGTTTTGTTCGTGCCGTTTAGCGTGATCGTGTAGTCATACCAAGGTTCGCTCGGCCAATCGAGTTCCGGATACGCGTATTGCGGGTCCCTCAACATGACTTTACCGGAAGACGTAGAGAAATACGAGTTTCCGTCTTTCCGGCACTGGACATCGAACCCGCCAAATGCATTCTGTGCAACCCGGTACTCCACCGCCGGAGCGATTGTGTAGCTGAGATCGAGAATGAAAACGCCATCGCGCTCCGTCACGTTCACGACGTCATTCTCTTCGCCCATCTTATGGCCTTGCACCATCAGGTCGTTGTGGATTTCAAGTTCAGCGTGACTCGCATCGGCCCGGACCAGTTTGACCTCGCGAGTTTGTACGACGCGCCCATCACGCGGCGCGTACACGCCCCAGCCCCAAAAATCGGCCCTGCGAACACCAGCGGATTTCAGCGGGGCTGTCGGGGAAGGATTCGGCTTACTGCTCGTATCGTAAAAAGCCGAATCGTGCCAACCGAAAAAAATTCCTCGATGGTGCGGATGATCGTCCGGCGCGATGCTAGTAATGCGCTCTCCCGAAGGCGTATTCACGGGGTGAAAACACGCTACACTCGGCGAAGTCAACCCGATGTTCTCGGGCTTTTTCGTCATGTATTCGAATACAACACGCCCGTCGGGAGTCTTCAGTGCGTAACCGTATTCAACCGGCGTCAATGTGTATGCGTCAGCGCCACGAGCGTGAGAAGCCAGCGCAAAACTCAGCGTCCCCAGAATCAAGCATGTCGTATATCTTCGGCGTTTCCCCATTCGTCCTTTTCTAAGATCGGAATTCGTCATCTGCAGAATGCTCCCAGTCTGCGGACCTTTTGTTTCCAAGGTTCCGGTTTAGGCGCTGCGTTTCGACGTTGCGAAAACGAATCCCAACCGGCTGAAAAATGGCTCGCATGCACACCTATTTGCGAACCGCCTTGAATGCGCCCGGCTTGCCCCAGAAGATGAATGTTCCAAAACGAGTCGCGGTGA
>JBJMGJ010000526.1:0-16215 GCA_045807965.1 Bryobacteraceae bacterium
CCGCATCGGAGGCATCGGCTTCGAGACGTTTAAGATTCTGATTGTAAAGCCTGGCGTAAGCCGAGTACAGCTCCAGTGGTCCGATTGTTGGTGAGTTACCAGTCTCTTTTAGAGACCACGCGAGAGGACGGCCGCGGTTCAGAACAATGCACGAATGTGGAAAGATCCGACTAAACGGATCGCAGAGGCTGGCACTTTCCGCGGGATGGAATTGCACTTTCATCTCTCCCGTGCCCGCTCCTTTAACCACAAGCTGCAGGGCATGTACCCCGGAACCGAATGGTGATCTTAGGTTTGTCTCAATTGACAATCTTGGGACCGGGGTGGATAGTACAATCCGATAAATCCTCCGGCTGTCCACTAATACGGTGTACCCGGAGATCGCCTGCCCTTCGGGAGCATTTGCTTGTGCGCTGAGATGAAAGACATCCGGAACCGTGGATTCGCCGTCATTCCCCGACGGGTTCGGATAACAGATGAAAACGCCGGTCGCAGAATGCTCAATCCCGCAGGATGTTTGGGCATTCACAACCGAAAAGGAAAAGAACGAAAATGCCAGCGCGGCAGCGGATCTTGCCCGTGCCACAGAAAAGAGAAATCGGCGCATGTACGCAATCGGGAGGACGTTTCGGCACTCGCCATTTAACGTCGATACCATGGCGTGACGAAATGCGGTTGGCCTATCTCAAGACATCCTACCATTCCTGGCGTCACCGCCGGGCTCGGAATTGCGATGTCGTTCACCAGAATCAAGTTAACGGTTATGGCCTGCGGAAGTACCGGAATACAGCAGAAGGCCCCGGATCTTAACCCATGCACCTTAATCATTTCGTTGCGTGGACGGCTGTTCCGAAGCCTGCAACGCTCGACCGGCAAGCTGCTTGAACGTTTCTCTTAGCTCGGCAGGCTCGTGAACGACAATGCGGCGTCCCATGCTCAACAGCATTGCCGCGAACATATCCAGTTGATCGCGGCCACAGCGCAGTCTCGTTCCTCCGGCTTCTTCGTCTGCTTTTACTCGCCAAGGCGCAAAGATGCGCTCGGCTTCGCTGATCGGAATTTCGATCCAGACGTCGATCCTGTAATCCGATTGAATGAATGGCATCCGAGCTCCAAGGTAAGCTCGTGCATCAAATCGGGCTGGGCGTTTAAACGTTGTACCGGAGAGCTCAAGCTCATCAACACGGTCGAGCCGAAATGTTCGGACGGCTTCTCGCACCAGGCAATTACCGATCAGATACCAACGTCCATCGGTGTGAATAATTGCGTACGGCTCAATTTCGCGTTGCGAAGCTGTGCCGTCGTGAGATCGGTATTTGAATCGTAGGCGGCGGGCTCCGCGAATGGCCGAAGCAGCCCGAATCAGATAATCGACGGACGTGGAGATAACCCACGGCCCAGGCTCGACAGCCACAACATCTTCTACTGTTTGGATACTTTCGCGGAGTGCATCGGGGAGTACCCGTCCCAATTTTGCCGAGGCGCCTTCCGCGGCGGGAGCGAATGCCGATAATCCGAGTTGACGCAAGGCCCGCAAGCCCAACGACAGAGCAAACGCCTCTTCATCCGTAAACATCAGCGGCGGCAGGCGATAGCCCGGACGCAGACGATAGAATCCCCCTACTCCCCGAACGGACTCCACAGGGATGCTTAAGTCCTGCAAACGGGCAACGTAGCGCTGAACCGTACGGATGTCGACTTCTAAACGTTCTGCGAGCTCTGCTCCACTCACGTGTTCGCGGGCCTGCAGAATCTCCAGCACTGTAAGGACTCGCATGATTGGGTCGTACATAGGGCGTCAAGTGGTCGGAATTCGATGGTTCCACCAAATTACGACAGACCTTGTCGGAAATAACACCTAATCTTGATTTGAGCCCAACGGGGCTAGGGAGGAAGATAAATGGCAATGGAAACCGAAGTAGTGAATGTGCAGACTGCGGACGATCTCTTACACAACTGGCAAGGGCACAGAAGGCTGACCCGTCGCACGATCGAAGCGTTTCCCGAGGATCAGCTGTTTCAGTTTTCGCTCGGAGGGATGCGGCCCTTCGCGGACATGGCTTGGGAGTTCATCCGAATGGCTGTGCCCATTGCGGAAGGCATCGTCACGGGAAAATGGGCGGAGTTCAAGGACAGCGCCAAGCCAACCACAAAGAAACATCTGTTAGAGATCTGGGACCAGCAGACATCGTTGTTGAATGAAAAGTTCAGAGCCATTCCTCCGCGCCGATTCGTCGAAGTCGATAAGGCTTTTGGCCAATGGGAGATGCCGGGCGTCGTTACCATTCAATACGCGATCGACAACGAAATCCACCATCGCGGACAGGGGTATGTTCACCTTCGAGCGCTCGGAATCGAACCGCCGCCGTTCTGGGAACGTAACTGAATCGTGTTGTTTACTTCGGCGCCGGGCCGCGAACTACCTGAACGAATCGCGAAGGATCGATGTGTTTGGCGAAAGCGCTCTTTACTTCGGCAGCCGTCATATTGAAGTAGCGTTCCGCCGCCTTTCGCGGCTCGTCGAGCGGCAGACCGATTCGCGACCTGGCAATGAACCCGCTCGCAACGGCATCCTCGCTCGATTCGGCTAATGGCATCCGTCGAAGCAGGAGCGCTTTCGCTTGCTGCAGCTCTGTCGGACTCACTTCAGTCGTGCGCATGGCAAGAAGCTCCTGCTCTACCATGCCTCGCGCTTTCGAGACGTTGTCCGGATCGCAGCCGTAGGTGATCGAGTAATTCGCGCGAGTGCGACTGGCCGACAGAGAATCGTCTATGTTATAAACCAGTCCCGCGTTTTGCCGAAGGTCCCGGTAAAGCCGGGTGGCATAGAATCCGCCGCCCAGGACGTGGTTGCCTAGCTCGAGTGGATAGTAGTCCGGGCTGAAGCGATTCATCTCTAGCTCTAACGAAAGCTCGACGCTATCCTGCACCTGGCTTGGATCGGGGACGTTCACAGCCGAAGTCTTGTTTGCCGGTACTGCCGGCAGAACGACCTCCGGAGTCGAACCCGCCGCCTTCCAGCCACCGAAGTATTTCTCGACCACTGTACGCGCTTCTTCGGGTGTGATATCGCCAATGACGGCAATGGTCGTCAAATCGGGGCGGAAAGTCTTCGCGTAGTAGTTCTTCACGTCTTCATACTTCAGCGAAGACACGGTGGCAGGAGTAGTTTCCCGCTGTAGCGGATCGCTGGGCGGAAGGAGTGCCTTGGTGAGAGCTCGGTTCATCTTATGAGCCGGACTTTCCAATTCTCCAGCACTCAAGTCCGCCGTCTGCTGCTGGACGATTTTGAACGCGTCGGCGGGCAAAGCGGGATGAAGTTCGTTATCAGCCAGTAATTCGACACCACGTGGGAACTCCGATTTCAGCACCTTGAGGCTGAAGTTTGATCCCGCGGAAGCGGATGCGGCGATGTCATCCAGCGCTTTCTGGAAAGCGATCCGGTCCAGAGTTTGCGTCCCATACGAGAACAAGCCTTCGAGGACGTCCGAAACTCCATCCTGGCCCGGAGGCGTTTGCATTTGCGCTTGTGTGCGAATCGAACCGAACAGTGTGACCGTTGGACTGGTCTTTTCCGTTTGCACGATCAGCCGCAGACCGTTCGGCAGGGTCGTGTCGTTCGGATGCAACCCGAGTTGAGGGATCTTCAGCGATTTCACTGCGGCTTCGGCCCACTCCGGTAATGCCACAGGCTTCGTCGGCGTGCTGGTCGCCTTTTCGCTTCCGCCAAAGCCCTTGGCGGAAGCCGCTTCTCCGGACTTAGTTGGCTTCAACACCGTAGAGATGGATTGGTCAAACTGCAAATAAGTCTTTGCCACGCGGTTCACATCCGCAACAGTGACCTTCTGGATCGCAGCCACGTTCTCGGCGGGAGATTGACGGCCCTCTCCAGCCACCGCCTGCGACCATAGGCCGGCCAGGTTCGAAATTGAGTTGCGTGAGAATTCGGCACTCGCGACCGCGCTCTTTTTCGAACTCTCGACCAGATCTGCCGGGAGACCTTTAGCCACATAATTGGCAATGATTTTCTTGAGTTCCGCGGTAATTGCAGTCGGGTCCGTTCCCGCCGGGAGCGCCGCGAGCGCAAAGCCCGCACTAGCCTTCCGGTACGTCTCTAAAAGAGAGAAGTCGGTCCCGAGTGCCTTTCCTTCAGCGACTAGATTGAAGAGTTCGCCGCGTTGGCTTGATAGCACATCCGCGAGAATCTTCGCGGCTGCATAGTCGGGGCTGTCCGTCCCGGGGAATCGGAAGGAGATGATGGAAAGCAGATAGGGAAGATTGCTGTCGAGGGTGAAGGATTCAGCCTTGATCGGCGAGAGCTTCACGTCGGGGCGAGCAGGCAGAGAGCGCCTCGGAATGCTTTCGTAATATTGTTTGATCTTCGCCAATGTGGCGGGGGCATCAACATCGCCGGCAACCACCAGAATGGCGTTGTTTGGCGCGTACCAATCCGTATAAAATTTCTTCAGCATTTCCGCTGTGGTCTTGTCGAAAGATTCGCGGGTGCCGAGAGCGTCTTTCGCGTATGGTGTCCCACCGAACAAATCCTGGTTCAAGCGCGTGATGAACTTATAGATCGGGTTCGAGAGATCGCGCGAAACTTCCTGATTGATGGCGCCTCGCTCCTTCTCCCATTCCGCTTCGGAGTCATCGGCGTCGCTCATACAGGCAGCATCAACGCGTAGGGCGACATCAAGATCCTGCGCGGGAACGGTCACGAAATACTGCGTAATGTGCTGTTGCGTATCCGCATTCGAGAATCCGCCCAATTGCGCGTAAATGGCCGCGATCTGATCGCCCGTTATGCCCTTGCAGCCGCGGAAGGCCATGTGTTCCTGGGCATGGGCCATTCCCGGAAAACCGGGCGGCGTCTCGTCTCCGCCAACGAGGTAATTGTTTTCCACAGTGACAACAGGCGCCAGCGGGTTGCGAACAATCACAACGCGCATACCGTTCGCGAGAGTGGCGCGCGTGACGTTTGAACCGTCGTTTGGCTGCGAGAGCAGCAGGCCTATGCCCATTCCGCCCAGGAGGGTCAATCGTATAAAAGGCGCTATCGAAAACCGCATGGTCAAACTTTCAGGTTACGGTACTCGATTTGAGCCAATTCGTGGCCGCAATTTGAATGGTAGTTTACGAGTTGGCCGGGCAGTTGCGGCCGTTCGCGTGCGAGAGCTGAAGGTATTGCGAAGCTTCCTTGCTGAGTACGTGCTCCAATTGGGAATCCGAGAGGTAGTTGAGTGGAGCATGGGGATCGATTCGCTGGATGACCTCGGAAAGGCCGATCAGCATTTCCAGTTCTGCCCGCCCTATCCCGTCCCGTATCAAAACTCCCGCTCTGTCAACGATCCAGAAGTAATCGGCGCTACTCTGAATCGTCGAACCGAATGGCAACTGAACGGGGCAGGTCGCCGGCAAGAACATCGCCTGACAAGGGTAAAGGAAACCGCCAGACAGGATCTTCTGAGAGTCCAGATCGGTTGCCAGCGCATGAAGCCGGGGAAGTTCAGGGACATTCCACGGACCCGACCGTCTTAATTCGGCGAGAAGCGGCAGATCGGGCGGAGGAGCGGAACGAGGTTCAATCTGGAGCCTTCTTTCCACCTCTGCCAGGAGGCATTGCACCGAATCGCAAGTCTCACCACAGACGACCAGCCCGTGATTACTCAGGACGAAGACATTTGTTCCAGGGTGTCGCGAGAACACACGTTCGATTTCGAGGGCCAATGGTAAGCCCGAAGGAACATAAGGCAGCCACTGCCAAGACAAGCCGTTCAGCCGGATTTTGAGTTGCGATTCGCCGTCGGCGCGAACCGCCCAGGCGAGCGTGTTAAGCGAGTGGACGTGTACCACAACCGGGAACGGCAGGGTCGCATGCATCGTCGTCTCAATCGAGCCACGCGCGAGCTTCGATGAGGGCCGGTTGTATAACGACTCAAGTGTGCTCGCCTGCCGCAGGCCCTCCTGTATCTCAGAGACATCAAGGTCGACGAAGAAATCATCCTGATCTGCATTTGCAAACCACTTTCCGGAGGCTTTCATCCAGAGCGTGCCCTCTACCTTGATTGAAGTGTTTCCGGTACTCGCCTGGACCAGCAAGGGGTTTCGTCCTAAACAGGCAGACAGTTCACGCAACCGGGAAACTTCAGCGCGTTCTCTAGAAGCTAGATGTTCCTTCATTCCTTCATATCCAAAAACCCCGCTTAAGGCAGAACCCGTAAGGGCTCGGATGGCGGAGGTGGAGAACTTTGTTTTGACCTCGCCTGTCCTATGCGAACGGAGGCTCTGAAAATTGCTCCGACAGGGATAAAGCCACCAAGCTTGTGGGCCGCCACAGCAGCTAGTCCCATCGAAGCGACACAACCGCAGGATTCACAGTCCGGCTTTCCTCCGAACTGACACGGTGTGATCTTTGTTTTTAAATCTGCCGAGATCGTCTGCGTGGTCAGCGCAAACACGCAATCTTTCGGGCTATGGGGAGGAGATGCAAACTGTCGAATCAGGCCTTCCGGCATGTCGAGCTTTGGAAACATCTTTCGAAGGCGCAGCATCTGGGAGATGGCCAGTTGCCGTTCGGCGGGTGTGAGGATTTCGGACAGTTCATCGCCAATCTGGGGCGTGAAGATGCTGAACCACACCTTATGTATCTCTGGCCGGGGAGTCCAGAATTCGAGGAACTCCTGCAGATAGCCAGGCCGCTTCATCATCTGTGCCGTGATGGTGCAGTGAATGGTTACTTTCTGTCCGGCGATGCTTTTGAGGATGCGGTCGTAGGTCGCCGGTTTTCGCCGGACATCATGCTCGGGCTGAAGGCCATCAATGGAGACGACGACATTTACGTGCGGAAGAACGGCCCACTCCGCGGGAAGCTGTCGGAAGGCGCTGGTGACAATCTGCACGTGAACGCCACGTTTCAGAAGCAGCGGCACCATGGCCTCGAGTTCCCTATAACGCACGAGCGGATCACCGCCGACGATCGAAAGGTGCAGTGGCTTGAGGCGATCTACAACCTCCAGCACTCCGTCAATTAGCTCCTGGCCCTTTCGGTCGTTTAGTTCGCGCAGAGTGACCCCTCCTCCCAGATGCGCGTCTTCGTACGCGTAGCATCCGGGACAGCGCAAGGGGCACTCACGCGTAATCTCAATGGAGAGTGAGGGGCGTTCGCCTTTTAGGATCTTCCCCCAAGCTTTAACGATTTCTGATGTTTTCAAATTACTCCCTGTCCTGCCGCTGGTACCGCGGTGTTTAACATCGATGCGATACGGCAGTCGAACGTTAGCCCAAAGAAATTCGGATTTTGGGAGAAAGCGTCGAGCCGGTTCCAGCAGCGACAATAGCTACAACAAGATTGTACTTTCGGAGGCAGTTATGCGCCCGGGGGTGAGGGATCGGCCGCTTGCCGTAGTGCGGGTATTATTGCGGAAGGCAGCGCCACGTCGGCGAGGTCACTGGATCGAACATTGAAGACGCTAGTTGACAAAGGCTGCCGGTAAGAGAAAAACTCGGAAGCTGGATTGACAGCGACAATCTGCGAAGACGCCGACGCGGTGGTGCGCTTGGTCAGCAATTCAGGGCAGTCCGGCACATTGTCCATCGAGGCGAGCAGAAGGAACAGTCCGATCGAGAGGCAGAGCAACCTCAGCCATGTGGATCTGCGCGTCAGTGACTTTTACCTATTCTTCTATCCTAGCCTGTCCAGGTTGCGAGACGCCTTACTCGTACCGCAATGCCTCGATGGGATCAAGACGCGCGGCTCGGAGAGCGGGTAGGAAGCCAGAGATCAGTCCTACAATCTCGAGCATCATCGTGGACGTGATCACGGCGAAGGCGGATATCGATAGATGAATGTCCCCGGCCCCGCTCGTGTCTTTGAATAAGGGACCCAGGAGCGGTAGGGAGCCAATGACGCGGGTGATGCCGAAGCCGAGAGAAACACCGAGAACGCCGCCAATGGTCACGATTGTCATTGCTTCCAGCAGAAACTGCCATAGGATGGAGCGACGTGTCGCTCCGAGCGATTTGACGATTCCTATCTCGCGAGTGCGCTGTGTCACAGCCACCAACATGATGTTGGCGAGTCCAACACCGCCGATGGCAAGCGTCAAAGCACCAATCAAACCGAGCAGGATCCGCAATGCGGCGGACATCGTGTCGATCTGTTTCATGAATTCGTTGAAGACAAGGACCTCGATAGCGCGGTCATCTTGCGGGGCAAAATGATGCACCCGAGCCAGAGTTTCGCGTACCTGCTTTAACGCCTGCGCGCGGAATAGCGGATTTGTGGGCGTCCAGACAATGTCTTCCGGGTACTTGATGTCATGGAGAAGAGAAGCCGTGCCGTACGAGATGAACACGCACTCGTTATCAGGAGTGTTGTAGTTCGAAATCTGGATTTTGGTTCTGAGGACGCCCGCCACACGGAACTGCATGCCGTTTATCGAGATTATTTCGTTCTCGGGAGGCATCTCGCCGAAGAGTTTCTCTGCCGCCTGCGCACCGAGCACAGCCGTTCGAGCCTTCTCGAGATGATCTTCGGTCGTCAGCCAGTGTCCGCTCATCATCGTCATATTGCGGACCTGTTGATAATCGACCGGGAGCACGCCACGAACGGTCATGCTTTGAGAACGATAGCCCCTTACCACGGTCGTTCTCCGCAGAAGAACCTCCGGAGAGATAGCCGCAACGCCGGGAACAGCCTCCCGTATCGCCTCTACGTCCGTCTCCTCCAGGCGAATCTTGCGGCCGGATCGTTCGCCTCCGGCCTGAGACGATGTCTGGCCGCCGAACATCAGAATCAAATCTTGGCCGACCGCCTTGAAGGATGTCGTGAGCGCTACATTGAAACCCTCACCGTACGAGTAGAGAATAACGAAACATGTGACACCCCAGGCGAGACTGATAATCGTCAGCAGGCTTCGCTGCCGGTTGAATGTCAGTGCGTCAAGCGTCTCCCGCAGGATGGAACGAATTTGCATGGATCTAGCGTTCGTAACGCAGGGCTTCCACCGGCGTGAGGGTGGCTGCTCTCCACGCAGGGACGACGGAAGCAACGATGGCAATCAGCGAGAGGGCAGAAAACGACATTAGCGTTGTCGCGACTGTGACAGGCAATCCAGGAAACATATCGGGCATCGGTACTAATTTCAGTAGAGACGAAAGGCCGAACGCGATGCCCCAACCGACGGAGCCGCTTACCAGAGCGAGCAGGCAGCCCTCGGCAAAGAAGTCGAGCAGGACCCGTTTGCGAGTGGCCCCAAGCGCCTTGCGCAGGCCGATCTCGCGCGTTCGTTCGCTGACCGTGACCAGCATGATGTTCATGACGCCCACGCCTCCCAGGCTGAGCGTGACGAATGCAACCACGGCGAGAAAGGCAGTCATCGACTCGAAGATCGCATCCACTTTTTCGGCATTCTCGACCGTGTCCCAGATTCCAACAGCGCCCGCATCCGCAGGGTCGAACCGGTGGTTGCGTGCAAGGACTTTGATGACTTGCTTGCGCGCGGGTTCAAAACCCTCGAGAGAGCGCGGTTTATAGACGATGTCGTCCAGGTTGCCGATGGTATAGGAGGCCTCCTTCGGAGGAATGTCGCGAACCGCAGTCTGGTAAGGGATGAAGATTTTCTTTTCGTCCGGGCTGCTGTAGCTGGAATTCTGGTTTTTGTCGGCGAGTAGTCCGATGATTTCGAATGGAAGCGAGTTGATTGCAATGCGCGTTCCCACCACGTTCTGGCGCTTTCCGAAAAGTTGCTCCTTCACTTTTGTGCCCAACACTGCCACCCGCCGCCCTTCGGTGTTGTCCTCCGGGCTGATGAACCGGCCCGTGCTCACCGGTACTGTGCGCATTTTGTTGAAGTCAGGCTCTACCCCGTCCGTATCGAAGGAACCACTGTTGTAAGCACTCGTGCCGCGGTTCGAGCTAGACATCTCGCCAACAACATACTCGACCAGGTAACACTCCTGCCGGATGGTTTCGACGTCATAGTGTGTGAGGCGGATGCGCCGCCCGCCACGCTGGCCGCCAGCCTGTAACTCGGTCTTTCCGCCGAAGAGAATCACGATGTTCTCTCCCAGGCTCTTCATATTCTTGCGCTGGCCTTCTTTGAAGCCATCTCCCATGGCAACGATGATCACGATGGAGGCAATACCCCACGCGATGCCGGCCATCGTCAGGAAAGTTCGCAGCTTGTTTCGGACCAGGCTGTCGAACACCTGACTAAAGAGTTCTTGAATGTACGGAATCACGGCAGTAAGACTTGTTGCCCCTCGCCGAGACCCGCCAGGACTTGAGTGCGAGCGCCATTACTGATTCCTGTTTTGATGGGAATGCGGCGGCGGCCCTTCTCGGTACCTGGGTCGGGCACCTCTGCCTCCGTCGATTTATCTTTGGCGTACAGAACGGCACCCTCCGGAATGGAAAGCACGCCCTTCCGTTCTTCGAGCACGATTTCCGCGTTCGCCGTCATTAGAGCCCGCAGCTTTCTCGAGTCGTTCGAAATCGACACGCGCACTTCAAACGTGGTCACGTTGTCCTTTTCCGTGCCCATGGGAGAGATCTTCGTCACTTTCCCGGCGAACTTCTGATCTTTGAAGGACTCGACGGTGATCCGGGCTGGTTGTCCGAGGTAAACCTTGCCGATATCGCTCTCATCCACTTTGCCCTTCACATAGACTTCGCTGAGATCACCGAGCGTCATTATGAGAGTGGCGCCAGAGCCCATCGTCAAAATGGAACTCACGGCTCCTCCCACCTCGCTGTCACGGGACAGCACGACACCGTCAATCGGCGACTCGATTGTTGCGTTACGCAAATCCTCTTCCGCTCCGGCGACAACGGCCGACTGCTGATCGTATTGCGCCTGTGCCTTCTTGATCGCCGCCCGAGCACTCTCGAGGTTGGCGGCGGCCGATGCCTGTTTGTTTAACGCCAATTCGTAATTTTTCTCGGCTTCATCGCGCTTTTCGCTCGCGATCAGACCCTGCTGAAACATCTGTCGCGCGCGATCGCGGTCGCGGCGGAGGAATTCCACATCGGGCCCCGCTGCATCGACTTTGTACTTCTCGTAGTCTGCTTTGGCACTCTCAATCTGCGCTTGGTTGACGCTCAGCGCCGCGCGCGCCTGATTCAGACGCGGTAGCAGATCGTTGCGATCGAGCTCACAGATTACCTGCCCTTTCCGGACGAGATCACCGAAGTTGACGGGCAGAGATTGAATGATGCCACTGGCCTTAGACTTGATCTCGACTTGGCGCACAGGTTGGATCTTCCCGGTCGCAACGACCGAGCGGGTAAGGTCCATTCGGTCGACGGTCGCGATTTTGTCTGAGTCGATCCTGACGGGTTTTCTGCTAATCGCCTTTACCGAGTAAAACGAGACCGTACCCAGCACGAGTATCGCGACTACCCAGATCCACCGTCGGCGTTTTGAGCGTTGAGCCATTTCTTCCAGCTAATACGTTTCGGAAGACTCGGCAGTTCACATTACTTTACTCGGGCCAGCAAAAGTAGCCGGGAGCTATGATGGGCCGTTATGTTCGAGACTTCCGAGTACCCGTCGCCGCTCACCGTGCTTCAGGAAGACGAAAAGCTCTTTCAGGAGATGGTCAAGCGGTTTTCTCGAGAACGCCTCGCGCCGCAAGTCCGAGAAATGGACGAAGCCGGTAAGTTTCGTCCGGATCTGCTCCGAGAAATGTTCGAACTCGGACTGATGGGAATCGATGTCCCGGAACAGTACGGAGGCCAGGGAGGGAGCTTCTTTCAGTCGATCCTTGCAATAGAGGAACTGGCGAAGGTCGACCCTTCGGCTTCCGTGATCGTGGATGTCCAGAACACTCTTGTCAACAATGCGATTGCGCGTTGGGGAACCGAGGGACAGAAGACAGAATACCTCCGTGATCTTGCCACCAGTTCAGCCGGTGCTTATGCGCTGTCCGAAGCTGAGTCCGGATCAGATGCTTTTGCCCTGAAGACGAAAGCGCGGCCGGATGGCGATGGATACCTACTGTCCGGACGCAAGTTGTGGATCACGAATGCTGCGGAAGCCAAAATTTTCCTGGTGTTCGCGACCGTTGATGAATCGGCCGGTTACAAAGGCATCACGTGTTTCGTATTGCGGCGGGGCGAGAAGGGCCTCGAGATCGGACGCAAAGAAGACAAACTGGGAATCCGGGCTTCCTCTACTTGTGAGCTGCTTCTGGAGGGTGTGAGAGTTGGGAAAGATCAGATTCTGGGGAAAGTCGGGACGGGCTATAAGGTTGCCATCGAGACTCTCAACGAAGGCCGAATCGGAATCGCAGCCCAGATGATCGGTCTCGCCACCGGAGCCCTCGAGCACGCGCTGCAATATTCGAAACAGAGGAAGCAGTTCGGAAAGCCAATCAGCGAGTTTCAAGGCGTACAGTTCGAGTTGGCTGAGATGGCAACTCTGGCTGAGGCGGGGCGGCTGATGGTCTACAACGCGGCCCGGCTGCGCGACTCGGGCAAGCCGTTCGAAACCGAGGCCGCCATGGCAAAGTACTTTTGTTCCACCGTCGCCGAAGAGATCGCTTCTAAAGCAGTTGAGATCTTTGGGGGTGCGGGATTCTCGAAAGACTACCCGGTCGAGAAGCTGTTCCGTGACGCCAAGATCGGCCGTATATATGAAGGTACTAGCAACATGCAGCGTTTGACCATTGCAAAGGCTCTATTGAATAGGCGAACTCGGTGAAGCCAATCCGGGTGAGCATCCGTCACAATAGAGGTTAAGGAACGAATGATCGGACGACACGTCGCACTCACCATCGGTCTATTCAGCTGTGCGCTTGGCCTGAAAGCCGTTGATACTAAAGCCGATCCGACACCGGATCAGATCGACAACATCATCAAAACGTTCACGCAGAAAGAGACCGAGTTCGCGGCGGCGCGTGAGAACTATACCTACCGGCAGACGAGCAAAATTTCCGAAACGGACCCGCCAGGCGGAAACTACCAGATCGTCGAAGAGGTTAGCTTCGATAGTCGGAATCGAAGAACCTCGCATGTGCTCCATGCGCCGGTGGCGTCTCTGCAGAACATACAGATGACGGCGGAAGACGAGCAGGACATGAGGAATGTGATGCCTTTCGTCATGACAAACGACACCTCGAACGACTACAACGTAAAGTATCTTCGGCGGGAGAAGGTGGACGAGATTCCCTGCTACGTGTTCTCCGTGCAGCCGAAGACACTGACGAAGGATCGAAAGCGGTATTTTGACGGGCAAATCTGGGTGGACGACCAGGACATGCAGATCGTCAAAACCTTTGGCCGCGCGACGGGCTATCTCCGTCGCGGTGAAGACCAGCAGTTTCCGAAGTTTGAAACCTATCGGGAGCAGATAGACGGCAAATATTGGTTCCCGACATACACCTACGCGGACGATACCTTGAACTTCAAAGATGGCCCGTCTCAGCGCATTAAAGTCGTTATCAAATACGATAACTATAAGAAGTACGAGTTTAAGAGCGAGTCTTCCATCACATATGGAGAGGTCGGCGCGGGAGAGAACAAAGGTGGCGGGAGCAATGACAAGACGCCTCCACCTAGTACGACGCAGAGGCCTCCGCGGTAGCCGGGGAGAGTTGACCCTCCGATCTACAGGAGCGCGAGTCGCGCTCGTTTTCTGCTTCTTCGCCGCTCAGTTTTGTGCTGCTGCGGACGCTCCCATCGTTCCGAACATCAGGAACTTTCACCAGGTAACCGACCGACTATTCCGCGGGGGTCAGCCGTCCCCGCAGGGCTTGCAGGAACTCGGAGCACTCGGCATCAAGCAGGTGATCGACTTGCGCGAGCGGGGACCGGCGACAAGTTTCGAAGAAGAGCAACTGAAGAAGCTCGGCATCAAGTACGTCAACATTCCCTTCCGCGAGCTTTCGGCTCCCACTGACGATCAGATCAAGGCGGTTCTTAAACTTCTGGAAAGCGGAGAACTTTCGACTTTCATCCACTGCCGGCGCGGAAAAGACCGGACGGGAACTGTGATCGCCTGCTACCGTATCCAGCACGACGGTTGGGACAACCAACGGGCGCTGCACGAAGCTAAATTGTATGGGATGAGTGGTTTCGAACGCTCAATGCAGCACTATGTCTTACACTTCGCGCCTGCGAAGGGTCCGGCGCTGCTTCCCATCCTGGGTCACTAAGCTCCCCATTCCGTTCCGCGATTCGACCGTTCGAACTGCACTTGCACCTGTTCAACCCGGAAATCGATTGACACGGTTCAGATGGCTGACTATTCTGGACCATATCGGTCCTAGATAGGACGACTTCAAATTTAAAAGGCCCAGATCGCACGCGTAACTCTTGCCGGAGATGCGAACGACCTGGGCGTAGCAACCAGTCTGTTGACTGGCGACCTCCCAATTGTAGGCTTGCCGGTCCAGACTTTCAAAGCGTGAGCTTTTAGGCTCAAGAGAAAGGGCTTGGAATGCCTGGCGAGCGGCGAAGAAGAGGAAAGCAGGACAGCGGACTGTCCCGTCCGCGTTATTGGCTTACGCTAGGGACCCTGGCGGCGTATTCGGCCGCGGGAAGCGGAAAGGCAGCGCTGGCTCAAAGCGCAGTCAGTTCCGACCCGACCAGACGAACCGGCGTGCGGGTCGAAGCGCTCCCTGTGAGGAGGTACGAGATCGCGCCCGGACCGTTGTCATCCGTTATCCGGGATTTCAAGCAGATTACTCGGCTCGAAGTTATTGTTGCTACGGATGAACTGCTCTCGATCAGTTCACCCGGCGTTTCCGGCGTCTACACGGCGGAAGAGGCCCTGAAGCGGCTCGTCGCGAATACGGGGCTGACATACCAGTTCAGCAAAGCGGGCTCGGTGAATCTTAAGCTCTCGTCTGTGGTCACCTCAGTCGATGTGAGTGGAGTCGCGCCGACGCTTAGCTCGTCGATGGCAAAGTATCAGGGCGACGCAATCAACACGCCGCAAACGATCGGTGTGGTCCCTCAGCATACGTTGCAGCAGCAAGGGACTACGACTCTTCGTGATGCGTTGCGCAACGTGGCTGGTATCAGCCTGGCTGCTGGTGAAGGCGGGGCACAAGGGGACAACCTGACGATCCGTGGCTTTACCGCTCGCAACGATCTTTTCATCGACGGGATGCGTGACTTCGGCAGTTATTATCGCGATCCGTTCAACACGCAAGAGGTCGAGGTGCTGCAAGGGCCGGCCTCCGTTACGTTCGGGAGAGGGTCGACTGGTGGCGTGGTCAATCAGGCTTCGAAGACCCCCGAGCTGAATCAATTCGTCTCCGCCGATCTGCAGTTTGGGACAGATACAACCAGGCGGGCGGTCATTGACTGGAGCGCACCTCTGCCCCGATTAGGGAAGGGAACTGCTTTCCGGTTAAACGCGATGGGGAACATCGGCAATGTTGCGGGACGAAACGTTGCCGAGAACCGCCGCACCGGCATTGCGCCGTCCCTTGCGTTCGGACTCGGTAGCGCCACCCGCACGACTCTCAGCTACCTTCACCAGAACGAAGACAACGTGCCGGATTACGGGTTGCCCTGGTTATTCAATCAGCCCGCCCCAGTAGACAGGAACAACTACTACGGTCTTCCCGGCAACTTCCTGCGGACCTATGCCGATATAGGTACGGCGAAGATGGAGCACGATGTGGGCACACATCTGACTTTGCGCAACCAGGTACGATATGCGAACTATTCGCGCGCGGTGTTAGTGACGGAACCACGGCTCAGCGGAATCACAGTCTCCACACCCCTCGCTTCTGTTCAAGCCTCGCGTGGACAGATCAGCGCTCGCAGCACCGAAACATTGCTGGATGAGCAACTCGATGCTGTGGCGCACTTCGACACCTTGGGGATCCGGCATACGCTGGTGACCGGCGTGGAAGGTATGCGCGAAACATCGGATCCGATGCGCGCAACGTACCCGGCGCCCTCCACCAGCCTGTTAAATCCCGTGTACTCCGGGGCGCTGGGTGCCCCGACGCTCACCAGTGTTGTCGACGACACCGCAGTCGGGTTTGGAGCTTACGTGCTCGACACCGCGAGCATCGGGCGTCACATTGAGGCAAGCGGCGGTGTTCGTTATGACCGCTTTGACAACATGTATCGGCAGACGGTCGGAACTCTTGCGACTTTCGCGCGACTGGATCAGAAGCCTACCTGGCGCACAGCCATCGTGTACAAACCGGTCGGCAATGGAAGCGTCTACTTTGATGCCGGAACATCATTCA
>JBJMGJ010000527.1:0-4518 GCA_045807965.1 Bryobacteraceae bacterium
CGCCAGCGAATATACCGCCAGCCAGATGACCTACGATCTGCGAAGGCTGCGGCTGAAAGGGCTCATCTTCCGACCACCTAAGACCAATCGTTACTTTCTCACGCCCTACGGCTGGAAGGTTGCACGCTTATTCAGCCGGCTGGAGGCGCGCGTCTTTCGTCCCGCCATGGCGATGTTCACCGGCAACGACGCCGTTCTGCCGTTCCCGCTCCGCGCCTCGCTCAATCGCGTCGACACGCAACTCGATGAACTGATTTACGATGCCTTCCCTCAGGTCAAAGCATCTTGAACCCGTCACAAATCTTGTTTCTTTCTTTAAGATGTGACTTAGATTAGACAGCTAGAGCGGGAGGAGATCTCGAAGTTGTCGAGCGGGGATGTGTCGCAAATAGCCGTTTCAGGCTCGCATGTTCTTTTTGGAATCCAATATCTATGCGGCTTTCATGAAACCCCGGCTTTCAGAGCAAGCTCGAAAATCCTATTTGCGACACATCCAGTTGGATCGCCCCTGAGCAGCGGACAAAGCTGATTCGTCTTTCCAACCGGATTCCGAGTCGCGCCTTCGGGTGTAAAACGCAACGAATGACTATTCCGTAAGGAATGGTGGGACGAACACTGGATTCACGATCGCATCCCGAGCAAAATCGGATTGCAAGCGGAACGGGCAACCGCGGTCGGCGCTCCCGTGGGTGAACCGCCGCAACAGCCCCGGACACGGCGGAAACATCGCTAGTAACCGCCGCCTCTTCTCCCGGCGAGAAGGACTGGACCGCGGCTGGATTGTCGCCGTCGCGCCGCATAGACGAAAGCCGGCGCGATCGAATTCACCGTGGCCGTTGCTTGTTGGAAGCGGAATGAATCAAGCGCTCGCTAACAGTTCTGACTCAACCGTCTGATAAGGAGAGTCCTTCTGAGGCGAGAACTCGTACTGTTTGATCTCACATTCGGCAAGACAACGGCGGAAGGTTGGAAACGGCCGGTGAGAAACCGGCTCGGTAGCGCTCAGGAACCGCAGCATTGGCTCATACACGCCGTCATCCGGCTGAATAAGATCGATCCAAAGAAATTGCCCCGCTTGATTCACTTCGAGGAACCACCATTCGCCAGCGTTGTCCACCACCATGTCAAAGCAGCCAAAGACCAGGTCCGCCCGGTCGGCAAAGGCGCGCAATCCCAATTGGACCGCGGCAGGAAGCGAGATACGTTCAGCTTGGACTTCGTTTCGGATTCCGTGCGATCTCCAATCGAGCGCCATTGCTGGCGTCGTTAAGGCAAATGAGTGAAACTCGCGATCGATCATGTTGATGCGGACGTCCAAAACCTTTTGGATCCGCTGTTGATAAATGCCGGGCGCGTAGGCGTAAGTTTCATCGGGAAAATAACCTTGTAGCCGCGTTGTCTCGCAGCCGCGAATAGCCCCGTTGGCCGCAACCCAGGAGTGAGGCCGAAACGCTTTGTGAACGACGTCGGCCCCTGGGCGGCCCACAAAATCCCTGACGAAGCTCCCGGAGTTTCCGAGCCGGGTCGCGGGAACCCTCAACCCGCACTGGCGAGCCAAAGACAATTGAAGAGACTTATTGTCGATCGTGAGAACGCTAGACCACTTATTTATACACCGGGCACCAGATAGCGCAACGTGCAGCAGCACGTTTCTTCTGAACGCCTCGTATTCCCCGGCAGCGAATTTCTGGTCTAAGAGATCAACGTCCGGATGAGTAATGAGCTCCGGACGTCTGAGCCAAACTGTATCATTCGGGGAAAGCCGGTAACTGCCCAGATAAACTTCTTCGTCATCGCCCGAGTAAATCGTGGCGCTATCTTCCAGACGCCAACCCAATCCGGCCCAGCGGATCACATCGAAGCCGGCCTCTTTCAATCCCCATTCCATCCAATCAGCATGCAGCTCAATCTCCGGAGCCATGATGATAATTGCCATGATGCTTTCCTCCCCCTGTAATTTGTCGAGCTTGTGATTCTGTTGAGAGCGGGAAGCGCTCGCAACAGAATCACGTTTCAGCCAGCTCCAGATCAGTCCCTGGAGGTGTCGTCGACACCACATGGCGTGGACGAATTGGCAGCGGTACAGACGCACATTTGAGTCATCCCGCCACTTACGATTGCGACTTCTTCTGGGGTCAATTCGCGGGCGTTCGTACGCGCGATTGTTTTGCCCTTGGGTGCTTCTTCTTTTTTATTCATTGAACTACTCCTTTGGTGATTTTTACGCTTACGCGTTTATTGCCTCTTGCGAGACAAACTCGTTATGAAATCTCTGCGGCCTCGCTTCTGCGGATACCAATCTCCCGTTCTCAATGCGGAGCACGCGGTCGGCGATCGCGATCGTCTGCGGCCGGTGAGCGACCATTATCCGGGTCAACTGCAGGGTGCGCAGTGTTTGTGCGATCAGTCTTTCAGTTTCCAGATCCAGGTGGCTTGTCGCTTCATCGAGAACCAGGATGGAAGGCTTGCGGTAAAGAGCACGGGCGAGAAGGAGGCGCTGTTTCTGTCCGCCCGAGACAGCCGCGCCCATGTCGCCCACCAGGGTTTCATAATTCATGGGCAGTGCGGCAATGTCGTCGTGAATGCAGGCCAGCGAAGCGCACTCGCGGACACGATCAAGATCGGGAGCTTCGTCGAAAAAATGAATGTTTTCGCAGATGGTCCCAGAGAACAATGTGTCCTCCTGCATCACAAAAGCGATCTGGCTTCCACCGCCGCCGGTTTGGCTTCGCCGGGCGGGCAAGCCGCCCGAAAGGATCTGGCCTGCCTGCGGCTGCAGTAGACCGGAGATTAGCTTGACAAGCGTGGATTTGCCCGCTCCAGAGCGGCCGGTGATGGCGAGGCATTCGCCGGGGGCAACGCGAAGGTCCAGATTCTGGAGAAGCCAGGGATCGGTATCGGAATAACGGTAGAACAGCCCGCTGATATCTAGCGACGGACTTAGCGACGTGTTTGGCCCGATGAGGGGCTCGGCGGAATGGTTCTCCACGGGTTGGAGCACGATATCCGACAAGCGCTCAATTTGGAGCGAAAGCATGCGGAGTTCAAAAAATTGGTCTACCAGCTTGATCATGCGGCCATTGAATTGTTCTTTATAAGCGACAAAGGCGAACAACATGCCTACGGAGAAACGCCCATCCATAACAGCCAGGGCGCCCAGCCAGACGAGCAAGGCGGATTGGAGGCCGAAGAGAGCAATGTTGGCAGCCCGGGCGAACAAATCCAGCTTGTCGGCCGAGAGCTTGGCGTTAGTGGTGCGGGCAAGCAGATTCGACCACTTGGTTTTGCGATGGACTTCGCGGCCAAACATCTTCAGCGCTTCAATGCCGCGGAGCGTCTCTATCAGAAACCCTTGCTGTCTGCCTGCGTGAATGATGTATTCACTGGTCGCGCGGCGCGCGGGGCCGAACGTCAGAGCGCGCAAAACGAGGTATAGCGCGACGGTGAGCATGGCGAGCAGACCAAGGGGCACGCTATAAATACACATCACGGCAAGCATGAAAACGGCCATGACGCCGTCAACCAAAGCTTCCACCAACCGCGAGGAGACAGTCTGCTCGATGACTTGGACAGACGCAAAACGGGAAACAAGGTCGCCAAGAAAGCGGCGTTCAAAGAACGACAAAGGGAGCCGAACCAGGTGTCCAAAAAGGTTGGCGAGCCATTGGAAATGCAAACTGGTTCCGAAATAGAGTACTGCCCAACTACGAGCCGCGCTAACGGCAGCTTGCAGGAGCGATAGAAGCGCGAACCCGAGACATAGGGTCAGCAACAAGCTGCGGTCACTACCAATCAAGACCTGGTCGACAACCCACTGCAAGAAGAGCGGCGCGGCAATGATTATGATTTCCAGAGCAAACGCCAGAACAACCAGCGGCACAACGGCACGGCGCAGCCCGGCGAACCGCCCCAGCAGGCTTCGCAGCGTGAGGTGTTGAGTTTCGTCCTTCCGTTCGAAATCAATAGATGGGCGAAGTTCGAGGGCGACACCGGTGAAGTGCTCGCTGGCTTCACGGAGCGAAAAGCGGCGTTCCCCCAGCGCGGGATCGTATATGACTAAGCGGCCGCGGCGCACCTCTTTTAAGACCACGAAGTGAGCCATATCCCAATGCACAATGCACGGCGTCTCGAGCTGCGCGACATCTTCCAGCTCAACTCGCAAAGGACGAGCATTCAAACCGAGCCTATTTGCTAGTTGAACCAGGTGCGCTAAGGTCGCGCCTTTGAGCGAAATGTTGAAGCGCTGGCGCAATGCTGGAAGGTCAGTCAGGCGGCCATGGAAGCTAGCGATCATGGCAAGGCAGGCCAGGCCACATTCGGCAGCTTCGGTCTGCAGGATGAGCGGTATTGGACGGCGAAGACCAAAGTGCAGGCTAGAGGTATTCATCGCGTGAGCCGCCCTCTGGCCGCGAGGATCGGCTCCAAAAACCAATCGAGGAGAGCCCGGCGCTCGAGCAAGATGTCCGCTTCCAATTCCATTCCCGGCCATAGTTCACGAGACTGGCCGAAAACAGTTAG
>JBJMGJ010000528.1:0-14482 GCA_045807965.1 Bryobacteraceae bacterium
ACCTCTCATGGAGAGCGAACTTTTCGGGTATGCCAAAGGCGCTTTCACTGGTGCCCATAACCAGAAGCTGGGTCTTCTCGATGCCGCAAACGGCGGTACCGCGTTCCTTGATGAGATTGGGGAACTGCCGCTCGAGATGCAAATGAAACTTCTCCGCGTTCTTCAGGAGAAAGAATTCAGAGCTGTCGGCGGAATGGTTCAGCGCAGCTCAAATTTCCGAGTGATCGCGGCGACGAATCGCGATCTGGCTAAAGAGGTGGAAGCCGGACGTTTCCGGCAAGACCTGTACTTCCGTTTGAATGTGATGCGCCTCCGGCTGGCGCCGCTACGCGAGCGAAGAGACGATATTCCTGCTTTGATCGCGCACTTCCTCGAGAAGCACGGTAACGACCACAAGATGGATACTGCCGTGATCAAGGCGCTCCAGGAGTACGAGTGGCCTGGGAACATTCGAGAGCTGGAGCACACGGTTCAGCAGATGGTGGCGATGAACTCAGGACCGTGGATTACGGCCGCGGATCTGCCCTCAACGGTCGTGAACCAATCGTTAGAGCGACAGTTCGTGGCGACGCTCGGTCCCGTCGCTTCTGATCCCTATCCGCTACCTGCCGGCCCTTCTCCGAGTGACGGTTTGGGGGGGCGGCACTCTATCATTCCTTTGGCGGAAGTAGAGAAGCGAGCCATTCTTCACGTTCTCGACTACAGCAAGGGCGACCGCACGGTTGCCGCCGCTATGCTCGGAATCGGCCGAACGACACTATACCGGAAGCTCAAGGAGTACGGGCTGTAAGATTGGGATCGTGCGGATTGCGATTGATGCCACTTACAGCATTGATCCTTTCCCGTCTGGCATTGCTGTTTATTCACGAGAGCTGTCGGAAGGCCTGGCTCTTCAGCATGCCCAAGACAAGATAATCGAATGTTTCCGCTTTAAACAATGGAAGCGGCGGCGTCGGCCGTCGTCTGGAAATGTATCGGCGCGAATTCTGCAATGGCCACTTCCCATCGGGAACGCCGATCTTTTTCATGCTCTGAATCAGCGAGTCGATTGGCGTCCCGCGCGGAAGGTGGTTGCAACCTTCCATGACCTTTTTGTCATGACGGCGGAGTATTCGACGCCCGATTTCCGGCGGCGTTTTGCTCGGCAAGCACAAAGGGCGGCGGAGCGGTCGGACGCCATCATTGCCGTTTCGCGCTTTACAGCGGAACAGGTACACTCACTTCTCGGCGTCGAGTGGAGTCGCATCCGCGTTATTCCGCACGGTGTCCACGTTCCGCCGACAAAAAGCGATGCCGAACGCGAGAACATCATCCTGTCCGTCGGCGCGCTTCAATTACGAAAGAACATCGGGCGCCTGGTCGAGGCATTTGAAATGATCAAACATCGCGAGTGGCGACTGATTCTGGCCGGCTCACCCACGGGCTTTGGAGCCGAACAGATACTGCAAACGATCCAGAGGAGTAAAGCGAAGGATCGAATCGAAGTCGCGGGCTATGTGACAGAGCAACGATTGAGAGAGCTTTACTCGAAAGCGAAGGTGTTCGCGTTTCCCTCTCTCGACGAGGGATTCGGAATTCCGATTCTCGAGGCAATGGCGAACGGAGTTGCCGTGGTCACTTCGAATCGGTCGGCTCTGCCCGAAGTCTGCGGGGATGCGGCGCTTACAGTCGATCCATACTCAACTGATGCCATTGCCACCGCTGTCGAGCTACTGATCGGGGATGAAGAAATGAGAAGCAGGTTTCAGGAGAAGGGACTGAAACGGGCAGCTGAATTCAGCTGGGGAAATTGCGTCCGTGAAACCTATCAGGTGTATGAAGAGATAGTCGGATGAAGGCGGAGGACTACTTGCCTTCTTCGTCGACTGAAATTTTGAGTGCGCGCAGGAACTTCTGATCCTGCGATGTCAAGCTGATCTTACCGGTCGATTCGACGTGCACCCGCCCACCGGTTTCGGTCAAGTCTTCAAGCTCTTCATCCCGCTTGTTGAAGCCGATAGTTGCTTCCAGGACGAGAAACACATCATAACCAGCTCGCTTGATTTCGCCGATCGCGCCTGCGATGCGGTCTGAATCAGAAAGCGATTCGTTGATGGCATTGCCGAGCTCTTGCATCAGCTCTTTCAATCTATCGTCCAAATCGTCACCTTTCTCTCGGACACCTTCAGAGTAACACCGAATTTCGACTTCGACGGTTGTAGGATTCCGGTCATTCGGCGTGCGTAGAAGAGACTCTAGTAGGCTAAGTGGCTGGTTCCCGAGAAGCCTCACAGACATTTCCCGGAGGAAGCTACCGGAATTCTCTCATCGAGCGTTAAAGCGCCCGAAAGCCTCAGGTTTCGGAGTTCTTTCGCTCGTAAGCTTTCGTTGAATAACGGGCGGCTTCTTCCTGTGCTCCCGATGTGTTATCGCGAGTACGGATCGCCTGTTTGTATTCATTGACGGCGCGATCTCGCTGCCCAGTGACATCGAAGATCTTGCCCAGATTCAAGTGCGACCATACTTCGGTCCACTTAGGGTCGAGATCGCCGTTGATGGCAGAGCGGAATTCGTTCGCCGCCTGCTGGTAGTTGTTTTGTTTAAAAAAGAGCTCTCCGATCCGATAGTGAGCGAGGGAGCTATTCTTGTTCACTTCGAGCGCTCTCTCAAACTCACGTAGCGCATTAGGGGTGTCGTTCACCTCTTCGAACTGTTCGCCCCGACGAATAGCAACGGAGATTTGAATGTTCGGATCGAGCCTCAGCAGGACGTGTGACGGATCGAGCGTCAATTTCTTGGGTTTCCCGAAGGTATCCACGCTGAACTCGGAGGACGTGCCAGTCACTTCTACGCGTTTGTCTTCCGGGTTGCCCTCGGTCTCGATACGTAAGTCAACCGGCATGCGAAATGTGTCCAGGTCCTGAGTGACCTTTCCTACGACGCGGAATCCCTTCTGGGTACGGAATACCGTGTAGTCGAGCTTGAACTCCGGAGAGCCGCTCGATTCCAGCCACTGCACGAAGAAGTACCGTAGTTCCTGGTTCGAGACACGCTCGAAGACTTTTCGGAAATCCTCGCTGCTCACGGACTTCCACGCGTAGGTGTCAATGAAAGCCTTCAGGCCTTTCACGAAATTGTCGGGACCCACAACGTTCCGAAGCATGTTCAGGATGGCGGCGCCTTTCGCAGCTGTGAGTGCCCAGTACTCGGGAGAATAATCTTCGAGTCGCGCAGCCTGCAAAACGGGTGGATCCTTGACCGTGAGTGCTTCGATATACGTGGCTCGCATGTCCGTTTCCGTCGAGCTTGACCCACTTGCGTGTTCCTGATAGAGGATCTCGGAGTATCGCGCCGGTCCATTCATCAGCCACAGGTGGTTCCGATTGACGGGTGAAACAAGGATTCCCCACCACTGCCGCGAAAGCTGATTGGCCAAAACGCGAGTATTAACTTTCTTCGTGATCGAACTCGGAGCGAGGAACACGATGCCAGGCGCGGAGTATCCATTGACCGCCCCGTCCTCTGTTTCAACAACCGTGAGATTTACTTGCGGGGCGAGACCATAAAGACCCGTCAGAAACGTCATGATTTTTCCAGTCTCGTCGCCGTAGGCTTTCGCCTCGGCTGCTTGAGCATCACGGAAGAAAATGCCCGCGTTCACGCCTTGCGATGAAATGCGAACAGGATCGCCTTTGACGATTCCGATGCTTCCTGGAAAGCTGGCCTTTTCGTAATTGAAGGCATACGTAGTGCGGCTATTGGGGGCAGGCTGTGTCTTTACGTCGCCACTACCAATGACTTTATATTCGGATGGAACCGTGATCCGCAGGTCCGCTGCAAAACGGTTGGTTGTATATCCGTTGACTGGGAACCAGCGGGCCGGATACAACAGATAACCGAAATCGGGGTGGAGCGCGGCGAATCTGATCCCGGAAATCGGAGACTCTTCAGACCCGCTGAGCTTCCCGTCGTAAGTCAGACTGATTTGCGTCGCCTGCCCCTTTTGCAAGGGGAATGACGGGATGACGGTGACAGTGAAATCCTGCGGGTTCCGTGTAGTGGTCAACGTCTGCCCGCTGGCATCCACCGCCTTCGATACCGTGAGCGCGTTGTTCAATTCGAACGCGAGCTCGGTTCCTGCTTCGGAAGGCGTAAATTCGATTTTCGCGGTGGCCTTGATCGCCTGAGTTCTCGGGTTCACCTCGGCATCGATGGTGTATTTTTGAACGTCAATCCGAGTGTGCTTCGTTTGACCGAACGCACATACCGCGACCAGCGGCAGGACAATCCACTTCAGGCTGCCCAACAACATTACTCTATTTTCTCCCGAAAGCTTCCATTGAGGCGTTAGGGCTCATTCTCGTCCGCAAAGAGTCGCCTATAATCTCCGCAGCCCGTTCCAGGGGATTCCCGTCGGAGCCGAGAGAAGTACGCACACGTGCCAGGTCCTCTCGCATGCGCTCCGCTTTGCGCGAATCGGTCAGGAGCTGTTCCGCGTCGCGGACGATGTTTGACGCCGTCATATCGTGCTGGATAAGTTCCGGTACGATCTGACGCCCGGCGATCAAGTTGACCATAGAAAGGAAAGGGACCTTGACGAGCCGTCGCCCGGCGAGCCAGCTAAGCGAAGTGACCCGATAGAACGTGACCATGGGTGTTCCTAGCACGGCAGCTTCAACGGTTACAGTCCCACTCGCCGCGAGCGCCAGATCAGCATGGCCGATACAGTCCCAAGTGTCGTTTTCTATTACTTTGATGGACAGCGCGGCAATGGGTTCCCGAAATCTTTCCAAAGCGGCGGCTTTGCTGAAGCCTTTTGGGGTTGCCAGTACGGTCGTCAACGAGAAGCGTTTGCGCAGCTCCCGTACCGCATCGAGCAAGATTGGCAGGTGACGGGCAGCTTCGCCGGTACGACTACCGGGGAGCAGGACGACCATTTGCTTACCGGCCGGCAGCGCATAGCGCTCCAGAAACTCCGCACGCGTCGACCGCACTTTGGCCAGGTACGCCAACGGGTGCCCTATATAGGTTGCGTCCACCCCGCGAGCTCGGAACCACTCCTCCTCGAAAGGGAACAGGCAGAATAGCTTATCCACCAATTCGCGAATCGTTTTGACACGGCCCTGGCGCCAGGCCCACACCTGGGGCGCCACCAGGTAGTAAACAGGAACCCCTCGCGCTTTCATCTGGCGCGCTACGCGCAAATGGAAATCGGGACTGTCCGTCAGCAACGCCCCAACTGGAGGATGTTCAACCGCGTATCGGCAAAGCCGACGGTATTCCCCGTAGATGCTGGGCAGATGACCGACGACCTCGGCGAGTCCAACCACCGCCAGGCTCGCCGCGTCGATAACAGGGTTAACACCGGCAGCCTGCAGCCTTGGTCCGGCACAGCCATAGAAGGTCAGATTCGGTAACCGGCGAGCGAGTGATGAAACGACGCCAGAGGCGTAGAGATCACCCGACGCTTCCCCAGCGGAGACCAGGAGCTGCACTTTTGCCTCAAGTTTAACAACCAAATGTAAGCCGCGTTTCCGGTTGACTTCTCCCTTGGCCTGTCCACCCGTTCCGTAGCCATCCGGGCCGAGCGGGCCTGCTTTGCTAGAATCGAGGTCGAAAAGTAGATGTCCAGTCAAAGAGAGCCGGTTCCGGCAGGCCTGGCTCCGTCCAACTCCTCAAAGGTCACCGTAGGCCAGTTCGCGGAACGGTTCCGAGGGGAAGTAATCCCCCTTAGCAATACGTTCGGGTATTTCTGTGCGTCGGCGCCCATGAGTGACGAGGTGATCAAAGAATACCTCGAAGAGCCGATCGCCGCCCTGCCTCCGTCTCTTGCCGCCACGCTGCCTCGTATTTCTATCCTGCTCGTTCCTTACTTGGAGCGCTCGGGAGACCGTAAATCAGGCGCTAAGAAGAAGTCGCAAGGTGCCGCGACCCGCGAGCGGATGGCCGATTTCGTGGTTGCGGAGCGTCCGGCCGAAGGCCATCAGTCCTGGGCTTCGCAGGTCAGCTTCGAAAACGAAACCGTACTCGTATTTGCGCTAAAGGAGCAGGATGTCGCGGAATATCACTATCGGCTTTACCGCCGCCTAGCTGAAATCGTCGCGAACTCCTGGTCGGAAGAAGCAAAGACGGTATACACGGCGCTGATCCGGGAAGAGTTGGGCGCGCCGGTGCACGGCGAAGTAGACGACGAAAGCTGGCAGGCGAAGCAGGCACTCTTGCGCCGCCAACAGAACCTCAAACGCGAGAGCCCGCTATTCGATGCCTACGTCCGGCAGTCCTTCATCGACACGCTAACGTTGTACTTGCATGGCATCTGTTGCGACATTGACGTCGAAACGGGTCCGCGGCAACTGCCGAGCCGGTATTTACGACGGCGATTGACTCTGCTGAAGTCGCTGTATCCGCCTCCTGCCGGCCACGCGGTTTTCCCCGAAGACAGCGAAGCTCTGAAGCCCGCATCTTCGGACAGCGTCGCAATCTGACCTAATTCGAATCCGGCCGCGAGCACTTAGACAAGTGCGCCGATCTATCTCCCGTTCAAGTACGGCCATTCCGAATGCTTACAAGCCGGGACACTGTCCGACTTTGAAGCTGTCATGAACGGACAGCAATGCTTGTTCGTACAGAAACGGTCACGGAACGGGAACGAGTTGCCACTTTTGGTTATCGCCACCCCAGCAACTCCATTGTTGAACGCCAGCGCCATCGGACTTAGAGGTATCGGAGACGTCCAGACACTTCCCACTGTTCAGAGCAACGATGGTGAAGTAAGCATCAGAGGTGAGAGTCACTTGCCAGATCTCATTCGAACCTCCCCAGTACGGCCACTGAATGATGCGTATGCCATCCTGTGTGGCGGAAGGTCCACCAGCGACGTCGAATTGTAAGCCGCTATTCTTCGCGGTAATCTTGTACCCACCGTCAACTGGCGTAAATTCAAATTTCTGGTTATCGCCACCCCAGCATGACCATTGTTGGATGAAGGCGCCCGCTTCAGTGGAAATCCCACTGACGTCCAGACATTTGCCGCTATTTTTTGAGATGAGTTGCGCCCAACCCGCCGGGACAACTGGCGTCCGCGACTCATTAATCAGCAGAGAGTGGGCCGCGAAAAGCCGGTCAGTCGGCATTTTCTGCACTTGCCGGTCGTAGGTAAGGATTCCGTTCACCTCGCTTTCCACGTCCGTGAGCTCGGTGTAGATCGCGACAGACAACCCCAGCCTCATTCGTTCCCGGACGGAATCAATTAGGCCAAGGTACCGGTTCGTTAGCGCCTCCGCGCTTCCCTGGTCCTCGTAGCTGAAGCTCCCACCGGGGTTCCAATCGTGGTCGGGCACTACCAGTCCGAGTCCGCCGTATTCGCCTAGCGCCGCGGCCCGCGTGGTCGACGGGATCGTTGTCCCCGGGCCCACGTAGACATGATCATCCACGAAGTCACCGTTGCCTCCATCGAAGCCGCAGCAGTTGCCGCCGGAATGATTCGAAACCAGGCGTGATGGGTCGTAGCGTTTCACATCATCAGCGATGCGTGCCGGGTCGTACTCGCCCCAACCCTCATTAAAAGGGACCCAAGTCACGACCGAGGGCGAGCTGCGTAGCTGGTCGATCATTCTTCGCAACTCATCCTCGAACTGTGTGCGGCCGGCGGCGTCCGGGGACGTGTTGTTCCGCGTAGCCGGCATGTCCTGCCACACCATGAGCCCGATCCGGTCCGCCCAGTAGTACCAACGTTGTGGCTCCACCTTCATGTGCTTGCGAACGAGGTTAAACCCAAGCTCCTTCAGCTTCATGAGATCGAATCGTAGCGCCTCGTCCGTGGGCGCGGTGTAGATGCCGTCTGGCCAGTAGCCTTGGTCGAGCGCTCCTATCTCGAAAACAAACCTGCCGTTGAGCATGGGGCGCAGCACCCCATTCTGAATCCCGAGCGCGATAGAGCGCATTCCTGCATATGAACCCACCGAGTCAATTACCCGGCCCCCCTCGAGCATTTCGGCACGCACGTTATACAAGTAAGGATCGTCCGTTGACCACAGCCGGGGGTTCGGTACCGGAACGGATAACTCGGCGTCTACCGTACCCGTCGCGCTGCCTACTACTGTCGAGTCGCTTAAGACAGTGACAACCACGGTATAACCAGCTGCGGTAGACGCGCGCGGTGTCACGCGCAAACTATTGTTCGTCAGGTCCGGCGTGATATCCAACCGAGTGAGGTGGGGGTCTGGCGTGGGCTCAAGCCAGACGGTCTGCCAAATGCCTGAAGCTGCAGTGTAGAAAATCCCACCCGGGAACAGGCGTTGCTTGCCGATTGCACCCTGACCGGAGTCTGTCGGGTCGTACACGCCGACGACGATCGTATTGGTGCCGCCGTTTAGCAGCGGACTGATGTCATATGTGAAGCTGTCGTAGCCGCCTGTATGCGTGTCGCCCGCCTGTTGACCGTTGACCCACACGGTGGTTTGCCAATCACTCGCACCGAAGTTCAACTGCACGCGGCGTCCTCCCCACGCATCGGGCACGACAAAGGTGCGCCGGTACCAAAGCTTGTCGTTCGGTGTGACCGTGCGCTGAATTCCGGAGAGGGCTGACTCCACAGGGAACGGGACCCGAATCTGCTCCGGCCAACTACCCGGCTGCCCGGAATTTAAATCTGTGACAGCGAAGTCCCAGATGCCGTTCAGGCTCTGCCACTCCGGGCGGCTCAGCCCTGGGCGCGGGTATTCTGGCAGCGGGTTCTCTACCGAAACCTGTGACGTCCAGGGTGTCGACAGGCGAGGTGTCTTTGGAGTCCATGGTCCAGCATTCGCCCCGATCCCTGCCGTGACACAGACAACAGCCGCAAGCCGCAACCAGCCCGCCTTGGACCTGCCTGATACTGTCATGCCACCTCCCTGCGTTCGGGTTTAGCACGGAAAACGCCTGCTCATTACAGCTGAAACAGGGAAAACTCGAGCGGAATTATCATATACCTTTTTGAGCTCTCACACTTGTGCAGAACTTCTGCTCCCAGTAGCATGCGAAATATCCGGGTGAGTTACGAGATAAGTTGTCGGGTTTTCAAAAGGCCTTACTGTGGAAGTCAGCCGAACAGCAGTTTTCAATCGCGGAACTGGAGCGAATGATGAAGGCACAGCATTAGCTCAATCCGGTAGGACCCGCAAAACGAGACAAGTGATGTCGTCATGCTGGGGAGCCGAGCCTACAAACCGATCCGCAGATGTCACCAACGATTCAAGCACTTGAGCGGCTGAGAGATCGGAGCGATCACTTAGCGTTGCCAACATGCGAGCCTCGCCGTATTGTTCCTCCGTGATGTTTTCGGCCTCCACCAGTCCATCCGTGAAGACAACCAGCAGATCGCCGGCCGCAAGCGTGACCTTGTCATGTTCATACCGGGTATTAGGCATCAGTCCAAGTGGCACACCGCCGGTTTGCAGGCGCTCGATTTTACCCGAAGTGCGGAGCAAAACCGGCCAGTTGTGTCCCGCGTTGACATAGGTGAGTTGTCGCGTAGCGGGATCCAGTTCCGCAAGAAAAGCGGTAGTAAAGCGTTGCCCTCCGATGTTCTGTTCGCAGCAGTAGCGGTTCAGCCGCTCAATCAACTCCACCTGGGTTGTACATACTCCGGCCAGAGTGTGGAGACTGGCGCGCAGGGTCGCCATAAGCAGCGCGGCAGGGACGCTTTTTCCAGCCACGTCGGCCACCGTAAGCAGCAGCGGCGGACAGGGGAGAACCGAATCCCCGATACTGTCGCGCAGGAACGCATCATAGTAGTCGCCCGCCACAGTGTTTGCCGCGCGAGTAGCAAATGCTATGTCAATTCCGGGCACCCGAGGAGGCGCGGCGGGCATGAGCCAAGTTTGAATTTCCTTGGCGATTTCGAGGTCCCGCTTCATCGTTACCCGGTCCGCGAGTTCCAGAGCAAGCAGGACAAGAAGAGCAACTGCCCCGAAGAACGATAAGTTGGGCATCTGCAGCCTGGTCCCGCGATATTGAAAATCAAGGCCGGGGAACACAAGCAGAATCAGTGCAGCCACGAAAAGTACACGCCGACCAGGCGAAAGCTTCATTACCATCGCCCAGAACAGCCCACTTATTGCGTTCTTCAATCTTTGACGTCTCTTTTCACTTGAGCCGTGGACCCAGTCAATCTCCCTGGAATACAGCCGGTAGCTGGCGCGAGCTTCGCTGCTGAATTGTGACCAGAGTTCCTGAATGGCTATACCGTCGCTAATGCGTTGCCAGAAATTCCCTGCAACAATGGGCATGTTCTGAGTTTGCACTTTCGAAAGCGGTGGTGGACGAGAAGAGCGGAAACCGGCTAATACATCACGCGTTCGAGGCACAGGCCATTCACGAATACGAGTACGTTAGATCGTCCACGTGTTTGCACCGTTAACTCGTGTAGAGTCCGTTCAGAGCGGAACCAGGTGGTCGGAAGCTTCTAAGCTCCGAAACCCGTTCCTCGTCCATCAATGCGCTCCGGTTCGATCATGTGTGGATTGCTGTAAGATGCCGGATAAGTCACATAAGTACCGGTCTTCCGAAGCTCTTCCGGTAACCGCCCAATAAATGGCAACTGTGGCAAACGGACAGTCCCTTGACGTGTACCTGGAATATCGGAGAAGTGTCTGCCGGACACGGTAAGCCGTCGTTGTTTAAATCTGGTCAACCCGCCAACATTTGACGCAGAATCCTGATCGCGCCTTCTTTCCCGCGCTTACCAATTTCCGTGTAGGGCCCGACGCAACTTGGGCATCCCGCTTCGCACGGACAACTGCTGGCTAAGTCGACAGCAGCCACGACAAGTTCCTCCGAGCGCCGAAACAGTGGATCGCTTTGTCCGATGCCGCCGGGATAGTTGTCATATAAAACGACATCGGGCTCGAAGGCGGCCTTCTTTTCGGCGGAGTCGTCCAGGACCGCTACGGCCAGATCTCGAGCGTCGCTGAGTAAAAGAACGGTGCCTGCCGTTTGCAGAGCATTGCCAAGGGCCCGCAATGCATCGTGAAGCTCGGCGGTTGAGAAGCCTTCAAAACTGCTGAAGAATCCGGAACCGAAATGCAGCCAAAATGCGGTCGTGTGCATTTCCTGTTCAGGGAGCGAGAGGAGGCCCGCACCGATATTCTCGAGCGTGTAGAACTTGATCTTCTTAAAGCCCACGACTTGCCGCTTCACGCGGACCTCGCCGTGAACAGCTTGTGCGAACTCGGCTCTGCCACAAACGCTGGAGCCGAACTGAGCGAGTTCACTCACTTGCGTGTATACGATCGCATCCGTGAAGTAGTCCGAATCTACACGCCGCACGAACGCTTTTCGACCGTCGAAATCCAGCCGCTCCACCTGGAACTGCCGTGCATCGTGCAGGTAGATTGCCTTTTCGTGCAACGTTGTCAGTGCGGACGGGAAATCGACCTCGCCGATAATGCGGTGATCGTCCGTGACATCCACCACGAGAAAATTGTCGCTCGTCACTGCGCGGAGGCTAACGGTATCTGCCGGGTAGCTGTCGCTCACCCAATGCCAGCAATCACCCGAATGATGGATGACCTGTAGATCTTCGGCGAGAAACTGACACGTCTTCGCTAGGTCGTGATTTCCAAATCGCTCGCCATCCTTCAAGGGAAGCTCAAATACCGCGCACTTCAGGTGACTGAGAAAGATGTCCAGATTATCCGGATTGATGTGCGCTTCCTCCGGCGATCGTCCGAAGAAATAATCCGGATGTTCGACGATGTACTGATCAAGAGGTGCGCTCGAGGCCACCAAGACCGCTAGCGACGAACTCTGCCGTCGACCTGCACGTCCGGCACGTTGCCAGCTGGAGGCAATGTTTCCTGGATAACCTGCCAATACGACAGTATCGAGAGAGCCGATGTCGACGCCAAGCTCTAAAGCGTTCGTTGCCACAACGGCCCGGATGTCTCCGCTCCGCAGCCCGCTTTCAATCTGGCGGCGTTCCTTGGGAAGATAACCGCCGCGGTACCCGCGCACCGCCTCGTGAGAAAACGGCAGTTGTGAACAAGCATCTTTCAGGTATGTCGTGAGGATTTCTGTCGCGAGGCGGCTATTCGTGAAAACCAGAGTCTGCTGATTCTGCCGGATTAGTTCCACCGCGATGCGGCGGGTCTCGCTCAGGTAGCTCCGCCGAATTCCAAGCTGGCGGTTCACAACGGGCGGATTATAGAAAACGAAATAGCGGTCACCAGACGGCGCGCCGTTCTCGCCCACCAATTCGAACGGCTCTTCGGTGATGGACTCGGCCAGGTGCTTCGGATTGGCGATCGTTGCGGAGCAGCAGATGAACTGTGGCTTCGAACCGTAAAACTCGCAGATGCGTTTCAGCCGGCGGATCACGTTTGCCAGATGACTTCCATAGACGCCACGGTAAAAATGAAGCTCGTCGATGACGAAGTACTTCAGGTTCTCGAACAGCTTCACCCATTTCGTGTGGTGAGGAAGAATGCCGGTGTGCAACATGTCCGGGTTGGTGAGGACGATATTCGCCCGATCCCGGATTGTTCGGCGTGCATCCGACGGAGTATCGCCATCGTATGTATGGCAGGAAAGCTGGCCTCCCACGGCATCGTTCAGCCTCTGAAGCTCCAAACGCTGATCTTCGGCGAGTGCTTTGGTTGGAAAGAGAAAGATGGCGCGTGCGGACGGGTTCGCCAGTATTTCGTGAAGGACCGGAAGATTGTAGCAGAGCGTCTTGCCGCTCGCGGTCGGTGTAACAATCACCGCATTCTTGCCGGCCAGCGCGTGCTCCACGGCCAGGGACTGATGCGTGTAGAGATGCTCGATATCCCGCTCGGCGAGCGCTCTTTGCAGGGCAGAGTCTAGTCCGCTTGGGAAGGCACCATACTGCGCTTCGCGTGCTGGTATTCGATGGACGGCGCGTACGGGCGACTCATCTTTCTCGAGCGCGTTCGAAAACCTTTCAACTAGAAGCTGGAGTGCGTCGGAAACTCCGTCGCGTACTTCGAGTGCTAATGTCGCTGGAAGATCCGTGCGGGATCCAGCCGCCGAGGAGGACGCGGGAGATTCTTCGAAGCCAAGCGAAAGGTTCACTGTTCTCCTTTTGTTCTACCGTAGCCGAGATCTGTCTCGAGAACAAGAGGGGATGGAAATGTTTCGGTCTAGTCGGTCGTTGCTCCGGCCATCTTCTGTACGGTCTGAAACGTGTCGGAATCACCCGCCGATTTGTCCGTGCGATAGCGCTTCACTCGCGCGAAACGCAAAGCAAGGCCACTTTTGTACCTCGGGCTGACCTGGATCTCGTTGAAAGCAATCTCAACGACGATTTTCGGTTCCACGTAAACGGTGTATTTGTCGCGGGCGATTTCGAGCTTCAGGAGTTCTGTCGTTTGCCACTGAAGCATTTCGTCCGTCAATCCCTTAAAAGTTTTTCCCAGCATTGCGAAGCCGCCCTTTTCCACGTCACGTGCGCCGAGATGTAAGTTGCTCAAAAACCCGTGGCGCCGCCCATTGCCCCATTCTGCGGCCAGAATCACCAAGTCCAATGTGTTTGCCCGCTTGACCTTGAGCCAACTTTGCCCGCGCGCGCCGGCGGCATAGACGGAGTCTCTGGCCTTGGCCATAATTCCTTCATGACCGCGCTCGAGAGCCTGGTGGAGAAAGTCCTCAGCCGCTTCTGCGTTGCTGGTCACCATATGAGGAACAATGGCTTCGTCAGGTGCGAGCCGTTGTAATTCGGAAAACCGTGTCGCTTGCGGCTGATCAGGCAGAGACGAGCCGTCCAGGTATAACACGTCAAACCAGAACGGCGCCATGGGCAGGTCTGCCTTCATGCGCTGCACATCCAGCTTTCGTCCAAATCTGCGCATCGTGACTTGAAACGGCTGAGGGCGGCCGGCTGCATCCAGGCTCAACACTTCCCCATCGAGAATCAGGTCACGAGCGGGCAGGGCGCGAACGGCCTCCACCACCTCGGGAATGGCATCACCGACCTCGTTCAATTGTCGAGAGTAAATTGCCACCTGATCGCCGGACTTATGTGCTTGAATTCGCGCACCGTCGAATTTATATTCGAGTGCCGGCTCGCCGAGTTCCTCCACCGCTTCCATCACGTCATCCGCACTTCCCGCGAGCATAGGTTGAACCGGTCGGAAGAGCTGCAGATCGAACTGCGCAAGACCTTGTTCTCCGCGCTCGAATACCGCTTGCGCAATGGCCGGGAGCCCGCCCGCCATCATGGCCGCACGCCGTACTTTGTCGACGGAGATGCCCGCGGCCTTAGCCATCGCGTCCAGCATGATGCCTTCAAGTGCACCCTGGCGAAGTTCTCCGACCAAAAGGCGACGGAGGAAATTCCCTTCTGATGTGGTTGCGCGCGAAAACAGATTCGCGAGAAGACCACGCCGACGCTGCTCCGATCCGGTTCCCGACACCTCGGTCAGTTCGTTGAGGCTGCGATCCACGTCCAGAATCGTCAGGGTGGGATGCTCAGCATGAGTGGCAGCTGAAGAGCTGATAGTCGCAT